>NZ_JAASHD010000007.1:0-96720 GCF_019734375.1 Clostridium sp. K04 | reverse complement strand
ATCTTTTATGTAATTATAGTTTGCTTTAGAATCAAAACCTTTATCAGCGAGAATTTTGGAATTTTTTAAGCTAAACCAAGAATTTATTTTATCTAAAAAATTAATTAGACTTGAAACATCAGCTTTTTCGCCTGTAAGAGTTACTTCATAAATTGGCAATCCTGATTTTGCATCACACATTATTAAATTTTTATAACCCCAATAAAAAGTATAATTCTTTTTTGAATCTTCATTATTTGCAGTGTGGACTCCTAATTTACAGTCCTTATCTGATTTAGGAGGTTTTTCATTAGAAAATTTATTTTTAGAAAAACATTTTGGATTATTATACTTTGTATTTGCTTTTATAGGGGTTGAATCTACAGATACTATTGAGTTATCTATGGCATCTAATTTTATAAGTTCATTTACTTGTGATTTCATTATTTCCTTTAGTAAATTATTATCAATATCATGAATAAAACGTTGGTAAACGCTATAAGAAGGTAATGGTTTAGTAATGTCAAATCCGCATAATTGAGCAATTTTTAAATTAGTATTTAAAAAATCACAAAGTAGAGTTATTTCTCTAAAATGTTCACAGTTCATAACAACAAACGCTCTAGTAAGAGCGTGACGTGAATAGCCTTTTGGTCCACGTTTTGATTCAATAAATTCAGGTATAAATGATAAATCTAAATTATCAAATATGTTTTCGTAAAAATTAATTGTTGATTGTGAAGTAAATAGATCAACTATGTTAAATATCTCTTGTCTTGTTATCATTTTTTAAACCTCCGTTAGTGCAACTAATTAGTTTATGTATATGCTATTAGTTTTATCCAAAGGAGTAAAAATGATACTGAAAAATCTGAGTGATATAAAAAATCTTGGCCATAAAGGCCTTGATATATAAGGGTTAAGAAATATGATTAACCCTAATAATATAAATCAAATAATAAATTTTGATAAAAGTTTAATTAAGAGCTATAAGGAAAATCAAGAAATTATATCAGATGAGATTGCGCAAATAGAACTTAAAATTAAAGAGCAAGAAGAGTCGCAGTTAGCAATAGAAGAGAAGCAAAGTGATATAATGGAAGCAAAAAATAAAGTTGTTGCAATTCAAAATGAAGAGGAAAGCAAGAGAAATGAACTTTTAGCAATGCAACGAGAAAAGCAAGATAGTATTATTGCTTTAGAAAATGATAGTGAAAAGATTAGTAGTGAAATAGCACATTTAGAATCACATAATGAAGAGTTAGAAGCAGAACTTGATAGAATAATAAATAATGTTAGTGGTAGCAATGGGAGTAATGGGGTAGACAATAATTTACAAACAGATAGTGGCTTTTTAAGACCTGTTCCAGGTAGAATTACTAGTAATTATGGATATAGAGTTAATCCTGTTACAGGAGAATATAAATTACATAAAGGTATAGATTATGCAGGGAATTATGGAGACCCAATTAAAGCATCTAAAAGTGGTGTAGTTGAATATTCAGGGTGGATTACAGGATATGGAAATACAATTATTTTAGGACATGGAAATGGGGTACAAACATTATATCCACATGCTCAAACATTAGATGTTGATTATGGAGATACAGTTAAGCAAGGTGATGTAATTGCTACTGTAGGTTCAACTGGAAATAGTACAGGCCCACATTTACATTTTGAAATAAGAATTAATGGGCAAGCTGTTGATCCTTTAAATTATATACCGTATTAAAGAGATAAAAGCTGTATCTTTAAAGATACAGCTTTTTGAATAATTAAATATAATAAAGAAAATAATACTCAGGTAGTTTTTGTTTTATAAAGAATAAAAACCTGTGCAAAGTGCACAGGTTAAGGGATTACAATCACTTAAGAAAGGGAATAAGTGATTGTGTGGGGTTTTATTAAAACTCTATAATTTATTAAATTATAGAGCGGTATGGGCTATATTAATAAGTATTTTATTGAATACTATAGTTATATTATACAATATAATTTAATAAAATCAAATAATATTTACAAAAAAAGTTGAAAAAATTTTTTTTGTGTATAAATCTAGAAGAAAATAGATGGTAAAATTAAATAAAATAACAATTATAGGGAGGAATAAAAATGAAAAAAAGAGAAAATATGCTTAAGGATACCCCGGATTATGAACCTTATTCAGAAAATGAAGTTAAATTAAGTATTAAGGAAATGAGGGAGTTAGGGCTTATTAAATGCGGTGGTTGCTGCAATAAGGGGGGAGGAGCATGTGATAAAAGAAAAGGATGTAATAAAAAGTGCTGTAATAATAAATAAAGATATAAAAGGAAAAAATGAAATGTCGAATTCTAAGGAAGAAAACTTTGGAAAAAATATAAAATTATAATAGATTTGTAGAATAAAAATATTGTTAATTATAAATGAAATTAATATTAATATCTTGAATATATATTTAATTAAAGGGAAAGCATTTATTAATGAAGGTGTATTAGAAGATGTGTGAAAAAATTTTTAAGAAGAATATAAAAAGGGATTAAGAGTAATAATTTATATTAGTAATGTCTTGAAAGAACATGTGATAATTGGTAAAATATATCGTAATTAGTTAATTGATTTTTTGGTTAAGAATAATAGATTGGTTATATAGGAAAAGACATATTAATTATTAATATATACAGATGGTAATTTGTGTATATTATGTGTAGTAAGAAAAATATTAGATGTTTTTTGCTTTTTATGAACAAACATTTGAAAAAATTAGCTTTAATATGTTATAATAAGCTAGTTGTATTAATCAAACAAGAGATACTTTTTTAGGAGGAATATACAATGGAAGCTAAAATGGAAAAAATCGACGTAAATGTCGTTAAATTTGAAGTAAAGGTTGAAGCTAATAAATTCAATGAAGCTTTAACAAGAGCTTATAAGAAGAATGTTAAGAATTTTAATGTGCCTGGATTTAGAAAAGGTAAAGTTCCAATGAATGTAGTTAAGCAATATTACGGTGTTGGAGTTCTTTTAGAAGATGCAGTTAATTTTGCAATCGATGGATCTTATAGTGAAGTATTAAAAGAAAATAACATAATCCCAGTTGACTATCCAAAAATAGATGTAGTAGAAGTTGGAGAAGGAAAAGACTTTGTTTATACTGCAGAAGTAACTGTTTATCCAGAAGTTGAATTAGGTGAATATAAAGGATTATCAGTAGAAAAGAAAACTTACGAAGTAACTGAAGAAGAAGTTGCTAAAAAGCTTAAAGAAATGCAAGAAAAGAATGCAAGAGTTGAATCTAAAGAAGAAGGAACAGTTGAAAATGGAAATATAGCTGTTATTGATTTTAAAGGATTTGTTGATGGAGAAGCATTCCAAGGTGGAGAAGGTCATGATTACTCTTTAGAAATTGGTTCTAAAACTTTCATAGATACTTTCGAAGAACAATTAGTTGGAGCTAAAGTAAATGATACAGTAGAAGTAAATGTTACTTTCCCAGAAAACTATGGTAAGGAAGAGTTAAATGGTAAGCCAGCTAAATTTGAAGTTACTATTAAAGAAATAAAGGTAAAAGAATTACCAGAATTAGATGATGAATTTGCTAAAGAAACTTCAGAATTTGATACAATAGCTGAATTAAAGGCTGATATTACTACTAAGTTAGAAGCAGCAAATGCTGAAAGAGCTGATAGAGAGTTTGAAGAAGCTGTAATTAATGCAGTTGCAGAAAATGCAAAGGTTGAAATTCCAGCTGTAATGGTAGAAAAAGAAGTAGATAAAATGGTTCAAAACTTACAACAAAGATTACAATATCAAGGTTTAAATTTAGAACAATACTTCCAATTCACTGGAACTGATGAAGAAAAGATGAGAGAATATATGAGAGAAAATGCAGCTACTAAAGTAAAAGTTGATTTAGTTTTAGAAGCTGTAGAAAAAGCTGAAAACATAGATGCTACTGAAGAAGAAATAAAAGAAAAAGCTGTTGAAGTTGCTAAAATGTATTCTGCATCAGAAGATGATAAAATGGTTGAATTATTAATGCAAAGCCAACAAGCAGCATTAAGATCTGATGTAATCACAAACAAAGCAGTAAAATTCTTATTAGAAAATAATAAATAGTCCTAATTTAATTGCCAGAAGAAATTCTGGCAATTATTCAAATATTTCTTTAACAAAATAAAGTAAATTTTATATAATTTTAATATAATTACTTTTGATTAGTTGGATATATTATAAGTAAGAAGGGTTTTAAAGAGAAAAGGAGGGAATTAAGTATGAGCAATTATATTCCATACGTTGTTGAACAAACAGGAAGAGGAGAAAGGTCTTATGATATTTTTTCAAGACTTTTAAAAGATAGAATTATTATGCTTAGCGGCGAGGTAAATGATGTAACTGCTAATCTTGTAGTAGCTCAATTATTATTCTTAGAAAGTGAGGACCCAGATAAAGATATATATCTTTACATAAATAGTCCAGGAGGCTCAATTACTTCAGGAATGGCTATTTATGATACTATGCAATATATTAAATGTGATGTAAGTACTATTTGTATTGGTATGGCAGCATCAATGGGAGCTTTCTTATTATCAAGCGGTGCTCCAGGTAAGAGATATGCTCTTCCAAATAGTGAAATTATGATACATCAACCTTTAGGAGGATTCCAAGGTCAAGCAACTGATATTGATATTCATGCAAAGAGAATATTAAAGATAAAAGAAACTTTAACAAGAACTATGGCTGAATCTACTAATGGAAAAGTTGATTATGAAACTATGGTTCAAATGTGTGAAAGAGATAACTTCATGAGTGCTGATGAAGCATTAAAAATTGGATTAATTGATGAAGTAATAGTAAAAAATAAAAAATAATTATTTTTGGCAATTTCATGCCAAAGTGAGGTGAGGTTATGGCTAAATTTGAAGATAAAAAGCAATTAAAGTGTTCATTTTGTGGTAAAAATCAAGATCAAGTAAAAAGATTAATTGCTGGGCCTGGAGTATATATTTGTGATGAATGTATAGATTTATGCTCAGATATAATTCAAGATGAATTTGAAGATAATGTAGAGTTAGATACTACAGCTCTTCCTAAACCAAATGAAATAAAAGAATATTTAGATCAATATGTTATTGGGCAAGATAGAGCAAAAAAAGCACTATCTGTAGCAGTTTATAACCATTATAAAAGAGTAAAAGCAAATACGTATGATGATGATATAGAACTTCAAAAAAGTAATATATTATTATTAGGACCTACTGGTTCAGGTAAAACACTTTTAGCTCAAACATTAGCAAAATTTTTAAATGTTCCATTTGCAATAGCAGATGCTACTACATTAACTGAAGCAGGATATGTAGGAGAAGATGTAGAAAACATTTTATTAAAATTAATACAAAATGCTGATTATGATGTTGAAAAAGCTGAAAAAGGTATAGTATATATTGATGAAATTGATAAGATTGCTAGAAAATCTGAAAACCCATCCATAACTAGAGATGTATCTGGTGAAGGGGTTCAACAAGCATTATTAAAAATATTAGAGGGAACAACAGCTTCTGTTCCACCTCAAGGTGGAAGAAAGCATCCGCATCAAGAATTTATCCAAATTAACACATCAAATATTTTATTTATTTGTGGTGGAGCTTTTGATGGAATTGATAAAATCATTCAAAAAAGAACAAGAGTTAGCACTATGGGATTTGGAGCTGAAATACAATCAAAAGAAGCAAAAGATGTTGGAGAGTTATTAAAAAATGTTCTTCCAGAGGACTTGTTGAAGTTTGGTTTAATCCCTGAATTTGTAGGAAGATTACCAATGGTAGTTTCTCTAGAATCATTAGATCAAAATGCATTAATTAATATTTTAAGTCAACCTAAAAATGCATTAGTAAAACAATATAGTAAATTGTTTGAATTAGATAATGTAGAGTTAGAATTTACTGAAGATGCACTTAAAGCTATTGCAGATGAAGCTATAGCAAGAAAAACAGGTGCTAGAGGATTAAGAGCAATTGTTGAAGATATAATGATTGATGTAATGTTTGATGTACCATCAGACGAAAATATAAGTAAGGTTGTTATAACTGAGGATTCAATTAAATCTAAGAAGTTACCAGAATTAATTAGACTTGGTGAAAATGAAGTTAGACCTGTTTTAAAAACTAAAAAAGCTAAAAAAAGAAAAGGCATGGAAACTGCTTAAAAAAATCACCTCTAGATTTCTAGAGGTGATTTTTTTTATTTTTGAACGATACCCTTAATATAGAAAAAATAATATTTATTGCTACATATTATGGAATAATAGAACAGTTATAGGTTAATAATACAAAGAGAGTTTAGAAAAAAAGGGAGGATATAAATTCATGAGTGAGATAATGATTATTTTACAAGCTATAATGATGGTTCTATTTATCATATACTTATTTAATAGCAATAAAGCTACTCGTTCTAGAACTGTTGTAGTTGATAAAGAAAATAAAAAAGAAATGGAAAAACTTTTGAAAATGAGAAGGATAAAGCTTTCAGAACCTTTGACTGAGAAAAGTAGACCAACTTCATTTGATGATATTATTGGTCAGAAAGATGGGATTAAAGCTTTGAAAGCAGCCATATGTGGTCCTAACCCTCAACATGTTATTATTTATGGACCGCCCGGAATAGGTAAGACTGCTGCTGCAAGATTAGTACTGGAAGAAGCCAAGAGAAAGGAAAAATCACCATTTAAAGAAAATGCTAAATTTGTGGAGATTGATGCTACCACAATTAGATTTGATGAGCGTGGAATTGCAGATCCTCTAATAGGATCAGTGCATGATCCTATTTACCAAGGGGCAGGTGCTTTGGGAGTGGCTGGAATACCTCAACCTAAACCAGGCGCAGTTACAAAAGCTCATGGAGGAATATTATTTATTGATGAAATTGGTGAGTTGCAACCTATTGAAATGAATAAACTACTAAAGGTTTTAGAGGATAGAAAGGTATTTTTAGATAGCTCCTACTATAGTTCTGAAGATCCTAATATGCCGACTTATATTAAAGAAATATTTGATAATGGATTACCAGCTGATTTTAGGTTGATTGGGGCAACAACACGTAGTCCAGATGAAATAATTCCGGCTATTAGATCAAGATGTGTTGAAGTGTTTTTTAGAGGCTTGCAACCAAATGAAATAAGGGAAATTGCCCAAAAAGCAATTAGTAAAGTTGGGTTAAATACTTCTGATAAGGGATTAAATCTTATAAGTAGATTTTGTAACAATGGAAGAGAAGTAGTTAATTTAATTCAATTGTGTTCAGGAATTGCTATTAATGAAGAAAGAGATTATATTACTGAGGATGATATTAAGTGGGTAATAGAAAATGGTCAATATACAGAAATACAAGAAAAGAAAATTTCAGATAGACCAGAAGTTGGTGTGGTGAATGGGTTAGCTGTACATGGAGCTAATATTGGAATGCTTATGGAAATAGAAGCAACGGCAAAGAAGATAGAAGGTAGGGCAGGGGAGTTAAAGATTTCAGGTATTATTGAAGAAGAAGAAATTACTATGAGTAATAGGAAAGTAAAAAGAAAAAGCACCGCATTTTCTTCAATACAAAATGTATTAACCGCTTTAAATAATATATATGATTTAAAATGTGATAAATATGATATACATATTAATATTCCAGGAGGTATACCGGTAGATGGACCATCAGCAGGTATAGCAATTGCTACTGCTGTATATAGTGCTATATTAGAATTACCTATAGATAATAAAGTTGCGATGACAGGAGAAATTAGTCTTTTAGGTACGGTTAATCCTATAGGTGGTGTTAATGCAAAAATATTAGCAGCTCAAAAAGCAGGGGCAAATAGAGTTATAATACCAGCTGATAACTGGAATGAATCATTTTTGAATTATGAAGGAATTGATGTGATTAAAGTTTCTAATATAAAAGAGGTATTAGACGTGTGTATATTAAATAATGATAAAACAAAAATTGATATTCTTTCAGCAAAGGCAAAGGAGTTATAAAGAGTTAAATGACAAATGCTGATTATAGGTATTTGTCATTTGTTTTTCTTATTTAAACCTTCACGGTAATAAATTAATATGAGAATTAGTATAAAGTTGAAAAAAAATAGTTTTACGTGTATAATTTAAAAGTTAGATATTTTATTTATGATGATTAGAATGGAGGGGGAAAATGAATACTGATTCTATTTTATTACCGTTAATACCTCTTAGAGGTATTACTATTTTTCCCAATATGATTATACATTTTGATATTGGAAGAGAAAGGTCTATTGCAGCTCTTGAAGAAGCAATGTTAAATGAAAGCAAAATCTTCTTAGTTACACAAAAAGACCCTGAAGTAGAAATTCCAGAAAGTAAAGACGATATGTATAGTATAGGAACTATATGTAAAATTAAACAAATACTTAAGTTGCCAAAAGGAACTACAAGGGTTTTAGTTGAAGGGCTTGAAAGGGCTACACTATTAGAGTTTGAAGAAAAGGAAAAATTCTTACAAGCTAAAATTGAAAAAATAGTAGAAGAAGCAACTGAAGTTGAAAGTAATGAAGATATAGCTTTCAGAAATCAGTTAGGAAAAGCCTTTGCAGAGTACATTTACTCAACAGAAGGTGATGATAGTAAAGTACTTAAAATGATGGAGCAAGAGAAGAATTTAAGTAAGATTACTGATTTAATAGCCGCTTATATTCAATTAGATGATAAAAAGAAGCAATCAATATTAGAAACTATAGATGTTTATGAAAGAATAGAAAAGTTACTTGTGTTTATTGATGAAGAAATTCAAATAGTTGAAATTGAAAAAGAAATAGGCAATAAAGTTAAGAGTAAGATTGATAAGAGTAATAGGGAATATTTCTTAAGAGAACAAATTAAAGCTATTCAAGATGAACTAGGAGAAGATGAAGAGTCAAAAGAAATAAACAAATATACGCAGCAATTAAAAAAGCTTAAACTTTCTAAAGAAGTAAAAGAAAAGGCGGAATATGAATTATCGAGATTAAAAACATCAAATTCAAGTGAGGCTAACAATATAAGGAATTATCTTGATTGGCTAGTAGCAATTCCTTGGAATAAAGCTACGAAAGATTCATTTGATATTAAAAAAGCTGAAGAAATTTTAGATAATGAGCATTACGGTTTAGATGAAGTTAAAGAAAGAATTTTAGAATATTTAGCAGTAAAGAAATATACAAAGTCTTTAAAGGGCCCTATACTTTGCTTAGTAGGACCTCCTGGAGTTGGTAAAAGTTCAATAGCTGAATCTGTGGCTAAATCATTAAATAGGAAGTTTGTTAGGATTTCATTAGGTGGTATTCGTGATGAAGCTGAAATTCGTGGGCATAGAAGAACATATATTGGTGCTATGCCAGGAAGACTTATTTTTGCTTTAAAAGAAGCTAAGGTTAATAATCCACTAATACTATTAGATGAAATAGATAAGTTAAGTAATGATTATAAGGGAAATCCTGCTGATGCTTTATTGGAAGTATTAGATCCAAAACAGAATAAAACATTTAGAGATAGCTATATGGAAGTTGAAACTGATTTATCTAATGTAATGTTTATAACAACAGCAAATTCATTGGATACTATTCCACATGCTCTTTTAGATAGAATGGAAATAATACAGGTTTCAGGATATACTTATGATGAAAAATTTAATATTGCAAAGAATTACTTGGTAAAAAGGGTAATGGATGAATGTAATGTTGAAAATAATGCAATAAAGATATCAGATAACGCAATTAAAGAAATTATTAATGGTTATACTAGAGAATCTGGAGTTAGATCTTTAGAAAGACAAATTAATAAGGTTGTTAGAAAAAGTATTACTGAGTTAATAAAAACAAATAAAAAGAGTATTATTGTTTCTTCAAGTAAGTTAGAAAAGTATTTAGGACCAGTAGTTTTTGAGTATGATAAAGAAGAAAAAGAAGATAAGGTTGGAGTTGTTACCGGGTTAGCATGGACTGCATATGGAGGAGATACATTACCAGTTGAAGTTGCAGTAATGAAGGGAAGCGGTAAGTTAGAATTAACAGGACAATTAGGATCTGTTATGCAAGAATCTGCAAAGGCAGCATATAGTTACGTTAGAGCTAATGTTGATAAGTATGATATTCCAGCAGAATTTTATAAAAAGAATGATATTCACATTCATGTTCCAGAAGGTGCGGTACCAAAGGATGGCCCATCTGCAGGAGTGACAATGGTTACTGCTTTAGTATCTGCATTATCTAAGAAAAAAGTTAAAGGTAGTGTAGCTATGACTGGAGAAGTAACATTAACAGGAAGAGTATTACCTATTGGTGGAGTTAAAGAAAAATGTTTAGCAGCACATAGAATAGGAATAGAGACTGTTATTTTACCAAAAGATAATAAAAAGAATGTAAAAGAAATACCATCTTCAATTAAGGGGAAATTAAATTTAATTTTTGCTGACAAGGTTGAGGATGTATTACAAAATGCATTAATCGGAGTTGATGATAATGATAATTAAAAATTCAGAATTTATTATATCTGCTGTTAAAAGGAATCAATATCCTATAGATGGTAGAAATGAAATTGCCTTTGTTGGAAGATCTAACGTAGGTAAAAGTTCAATAATAAATGCCTTAACAAATAGAAGAAAACTTGCTAAAGTTTCACAAACGCCTGGTAAGACAAGATTAATTAATTTTTTCTTAATAAATAATGATTTTTACTTAGTTGATTTACCGGGATATGGATATGCTAAAGTTTCTAAAAAGGAAAAAGAAAGTTGGGGTAAAACTATTGAAATGTACCTAACTGATAGAGAAGAATTAAAAAGAGTAATTTTACTTGTTGATTCAAGGCATAAACCAACAGCTGATGATATCATGATGTATGAGTGGATAAAGCACTTTGATTATGATTGCATTGTAATTGCAACAAAAAGTGATAAATTATCTAATAATGAATTAGGTAAGAGTAAAAAAATAATAAAAGAAACACTTGGACTTGGAAGTACTGATAAATTTTATTTCTTCTCTTCATTAAATAAAAAGGGAAAAGATGAGTTAATAAATAATATTTTTGAAGATTTATCAGAAGAGGCAAAGTCAGTTTAATAAAAAAGCTACCTGTGAAAGGGTAGTTTTTTTATTGGAGAAAAAGATAAAAAAATTATTGGATGGGAAGGGAAAATAGTGTCAAATGAAAATAAAGAGAATAGTATATAGTATAAAAACAAAAAAATAAATCATTAGGAGGAATGTAAAGATGCCTAGTATGCATGATATGATTGATGAATTGAATGACATGGATTGTCCTAGTTTTTCTGCATCAGAACCTGTTGGAAATAATTTTTTAACTACTGGTTGTGGTTTTGGTAGCTGGATTTGGATATTATTAATTTTATTCTATGCTGGACAAGGTGGAACTGCTAATACAGGATGCTGCTGTGGAAATACAGCTTCAAATAATTGCTGTTGTAATAATTCTTATAATAATGCTTATAATAATGGATCATTCTGTGGTGGAGGATATTTATTCTTACTTGTAATATTATTCTTATGTAATGGTACTTTTGGTTGTGGAAATAATGGATTTAATACAAATTGCAATGGATCTCTACTATAGCTTAGTAGGAAGGAGGAATAATTATGTCAAAGAAGAGAAATAAGAAATGTTGTTGTCAAGAATGTTGTGAACCTTGTTGCTGCAATAATGCTACAGCTAACAATTATGGATCATGCTGTGGAAATGTTTTTGGTGGATTAAATAATTGTGTAGCACCAATTATATTTTTATTAATTGCTTGTGGATCAGGACTTCTTAATAATAATTGCTCATATTTAATAATCTTATTATTCTTACTATGTGGTGGATCTTATGGAAATCTATTTGGAGGAAATACCGTAGGAAGCAATTGCTGCTGTGAAAGTGACTGCTGCTGCTAGTTAAGAGGATGGAGGGTCTTTATGACCCTCCAAAAAAATATCCTTTTTTATAAACATATACAGTTTAATTACATATAATGGAGTAAAGAAATAATTTGGAGGTACTTATATGTCCAAGCGTAAGCATAAAAATAGAAGCGATACTAGACGTGAAGGTACAAGTGATAATAGAAATAATGCTAACGTAAATGCCAATACTAATAGTAGACCAACATATAATAATGGACCATTTGGTATAAACCCTAATCAATTATTAAGTAGTATGTTTGGAAATATTGATATGAATCAAATAAATAGTTTATTACAATCAATGAATACACAAGGATTTGATTTTAATAATTTAAACTTGGGAAATTTAATGGGGAATATAAACAATATGGGAAATGAATCAAATATAAGAAATAATTCAAATGATAACAATCAATATTCTTCAAATAATGAGAATGTTAATACTATAGATGATGATTTAAACTTTACTACAAATGAAAGTTTTGCTGGTAAAGGAGAAAGAAATGATGAGAATATTCAAATGCTTAGAGCTATTAGAAGTATTGTAGGTGGCGAGAGAGGTAGATTCATCGATAGGGTAATTACTATGTATAACGATGGTATATTTGATGAGTAATAAAATTTTAAAGGTGTATAAAATTGAGTAAAAGGTTAATACTATTAATGTACCGGAGAGTATTCTCCTATAGCGAATGAAGAGAAATCTTCATTAAGCTAAACCCCCCCATCCCCCTTTTAGGCCGCTTTTTTTAGCGGCCTTTTATATTACTTTTTTATTATGGAAGATATTTTAAATTGATTTGATTCATCTATTTCTGCAGTAACATATAAGAGGAGTTCTTTTGGTTTTGAATCAGAGCTAGTAAAATTGATTTTCTCGAAAGATAGTATCCAACATAATGAAGATGTATTACCAAATTCATTCCAAGTAGTATCATAACAATAAGCTTTTTGAAATGAATATCTATAATTACTTTTATCTAAATTCCATAATAGTCCTAATTGATCACTTTCTATTGTAGAGGTAAATATATCTGGAGCATCATCGAGCTCATAATCAGCCTCAACACAATCTATTAATAATTGAATAGAATTAAGTGAAGGTATCTTTGGTGAACTAAAACTAATATCTTTCAGTGTGGTAGAATTTAAAATATAGCCTTCTGTAGCTTCATCACCCTTAGAAGAAGATGTTGTATAAATTTTAGGGGTTTTCGAATTGTTAAAGTCTAAAATAGATAATATATTATTTTGAGTAAAAAATACTTCTTGAAAGCTATTATTTTCCCATTTAAAAATATAAAAAGTTGATTTGTTGTTTTTTAATCCACTTATTATTATTTCGGGAATCTTATTTCTATTCAAATCTATGTATGAAATTTTTATAGCGCAAGATGGAGAAATATCAAGTAAAGAATAGTCAAATTCGTTACTTTTTAATAATGTTTCTCCCAGAGAGTTTTTAATTTTTATTGAATAAGTTGAATTGGTAGAGATAATGGATAACTCATCATTTTCGCCATCGCCATCAAAATCATATTCCTGATTATTTTTATTGCTATTATATGCATTTGATAGAGTTTGTGAATTTCTCATGTATGTATTTAAATATAATCCTAAAATGATTACAAAAAAAATTAATGGTATTAATTTTAAAAAGTTCTTTTTTTGTAAATTAAAATTAAACATAGCATCACCTCAGTAAAGTATATGTGATTGCTATACAATAAATAACTTTAAGCAAGAAAAAAAGTCAGTAGAATACTACTGACAATATTTACATAATCCATAGAAGAAAAGTTTGTTCCATTTTACATTATAGTGAGTATTTTCTTCAACCATTTTATTTAATGGTGAAAAATCTATGTCGCATAAATCATCAACTTTACCACATTGAATACATTGTATGTGACCATGTTCACTACAGTTTCCATCATATCTAAAGTTTCCTTCACCAACATTTAATTCTTGAACCAATCCTATTTCAACTAAGGTTTTTAGAGTTTTGTAAACGGTAGCAAGACTCATTGTTGGATAGTTAGGTTGTAATGCTTTATAAATTGTTTCGGCTGAAGGGTGTTCACTTGTGCTTTTTAAATATTGATAAACAGCTAATCTTTGGGGCGTTAATTTTAATTTCTTTTCTTTAAATGTTAAAATTATATCATCCATTAATGACACCTTCCTATATTTATTTAATATAATTATATAAGAAAATATTATTCTTTGTCAATAATATTTATTAATTAATAAAGTGGTATAAATAAAATAATATTGTAAATATATACATATTGTGATATTTTATAAGAAGAATTAATTTGCACATATAAAAGATGTAAATTGCATAATATAAAGTTTAGTATTATGTTTAAATTAAGGAGGAGAATTTTTATGGCAAAATATAAAGTAGGCGATGAATTATTAATAATTAATGATCCTAGCGAAGAAAATGAAAAATTAAAATCTTTAACTAAATTAACTCTTGACGGGGATTATGCACAAATATCATGGGGATTAAAAATAGTTAATGTTGAGTATGAAAAACCTTATGTTACATTAACTTATACTAATGTTGATGGTGAATTAAATAAAGTTTTTGCTGAATGTAAAGATATTGAGAACTTTGATCAACAAAAGGTTTTAGAAAAAGCTTTATTAAAAGCATTCCAAAATGAAATAATTAAAATTTCTGTAGTTAAGAACTCAGCATTAAAGAGATAGAAAAAAAGAAATAGTAAAAAAGAACTAATTTTGATGAGAAATTAGTTCTTTTTTTATTGAAATATTATAAAAATATTGATTTAATGAGAAATTATGTTATATTATATATAAATAGTATAAAATAGTGAGATATCAAATTAATATTTATCGAAAGTAAAATTTTTGTAAAATGTCATAAAAATATGTATAAGTGTTTATTTATTGATAAAAATCATATATAATAAGTATGTGATTTCGTTTACAAGTAAGTGGGGGTATGGGTTATGAGTAAATGTCCATTTTGGTCAAGCAGAAGGGAAAAAGTTAGTTGTAGTAATGAGTGTCCAATGAGTCCAGCTCTAAATAACAATGAAATTTGCCCTTTTATTGAACATTTAGCAGAGGAAAAGGTTGTTTTTAAGGATATACTTGATGAGGATTTTGCATATTCTCAAAATACTAAGCTAGAATATATGATACCTTCTTATATAGGGTATAAAGATGAATAAATAAGAGTCACTGAGTGTTTTCTCGGTGACTCTTTTAATTTACTTAGATTTTTCAATTAATAACTCTTGTTTTAAATTCCAAAGTTTAGGTGAAAGGTCCACGTAGTAAGTATGAGGATTTTCGAATCTTAAAATTTCAGGCCATAACTTTGAAGTTTCTTGTTTTGAAAACTTTTTAATATCAAGTACAGAAGGTGAAGTATACACTTGATTACCATTATCAAAGATTTTAACTAATAAATCTTTTGCATAGAAATTAGTAACTTTCTTTCTTTTCCAAGTATGAACAGGATCGAAAATTTCTAATTCAGAACTTTCATCGATTACTTCATCATTTAAGGCAATAACATCAGCAATAGCTACATCTGTAGTCTTATCAAATAATCTAAATATTTTTTTGAAGCCAGGGTTAGTTATTTTTTCACTATTTTCACTAATTTTTATTTTAGGAATCACGGTAGAATCTTTTTCTACAGCAACTAGTTTATATACGCCTCCAAATACAGGTTCTGATTTAGCTGTTATTAATCTTTCACCAACCCCAAATGAATCTATACAAGCTCCTTGAGCTAACACATCTCTTATTATGTGTTCATCAAGTGAGTTAGAAACTATTATCTTACAATCTGGATAACCTGCAGCATCTAAAGTTTTTCTACATTTTTTAGTTAAGTAAGTTATATCTCCAGAATCTATTCTTATTCCTGTAGGTCTTTTCCCAAGAGGGGCTAATACTTCATCAAATACTTTAATAGCATTTGGCAAGCCAGATTTTAGAACATTATAAGTATCAATAAGTAAAGAACAATTATCAGGATAAGTTTCTGCCCATGATTTAAATGCTTCATATTCAGTATCGAATAATTGAACCCAGCTGTGCGCCATTGTTCCAACTGCAGGAATATTAAAATATTTATCAGCAATTGTACAAGCTGTAGAATCACATCCACCTATTATAGAAGCTCTTGCACCGTAAATAGCACCGTCATAGCCTTGAGCTCGTCTAGAACCAAATTCCATAACAGTTCTACCATCAGCAGCTCTACAAATTCTATTAGCTTTAGTAGCAATTAAAGTTTGATGATTAATTGTTAAAAGAATCATAGTTTCAATAAATTGAGCTTGAACAACAGGTCCTCTAACAGTTACTAAAGGTTGATTAGGGAATACAGGATTTCCTTCAGGAATAGCCCATACATCACAAGTAAACTTAAAATTTCTTAAGTAATCTAAAAATTCCTCAGAGAAAAGATTTTTTTCTTCTAAATATTTTATATCACTTTCTGTAAAAGAAAGGTTATTTAAATATTCAATAAGCTGATCTACACCAGCCATTATACAATATCCACCGCCATCAGGAACTCTTCTAAAATACATATCAAAATAAGCTATTCTATCTTGAACACCCTTATTAAAGTAGCCATTAGCCATTGTTAATTCATAAAAATCTACTAACATAGTAAGATTTCTTTCATTGGTAACATCAAATCTCATTAAATTTTCCATATTTATCTCCTTTATTGAAAAATACCTAAAGTTATTGTACAACTATATATAAATTATTACAATATAGTTATTTATATAATAATTATGGAGATAATTAAAATAAATAACTTAAAGGAGAACATATGAAGATATTATTAGACAGTTATCAGGTGAAAGCTATTAATATAAAAGATAAGAACACTTTAGTAGTAGCAGCTCCAGGTAGTGGTAAGACTACAGTAATAATTAATAGAGTTAATTATTTAATTGAAGAAAGAAAGGTAAAGATAGGGAACATAATTGTTATTACTTTTACACGTGCTGCTGCAGAAAATATGAAAACAAGGTATAAGAATAATTTCAATAAAAATGTGGCTCCGTTTTTTGGAACATTTCATGGATTGTTTTATAAAATTTTATTAAGGGAAGGTTATGAAATAAATATAATTGACAATGGGAAAGGACATGGAATTGTAAAGAGTGTATTAGGAAAGTATTTTGATGATGTTAATGATGATAAAATACGAGAGGTTTTAAATAATATTTCTCTTTTTAAAACTTCTTTAGGCGATATAGAAAACTTTAAGCCTTCAATTTCTATGGAAATATTTAAAGAATGCTATGAACATTATGAAGAATATAAAACTAAAGAGAAGTTATGGGACTTTGATGATTTATCTATTAGGGTATTATATTTGTTTAAAAATAACAAAAATATTTTAAGTAAATATAAAGAGATATTTAAGTATGTATTAGTCGACGAATTTCAAGATTGTGATGAACTTCAAATAGAATTTATTAAGATGATAAATCCTCAAAATGAATTATTTGCCGTAGGTGATGAAGATCAATGTATTTATTCATTTAGAGGCTCAAAGCCAGAGTATATGATAAATTTTTCAAAGTCATTTAAAGATGGTAAGAAGGTATATTTATCAACAAATTACAGAAGTAAAAAAAATATTGTAGATATATCTAAGAAATTAATTGCTAATAATTTAGGTAGAAATAATAAGGAAATAATTTCTTATGAAGGTGATAAGGGAGTTGTTAAGTTATTTAAGCCTTATAATGAATTTGCTCAAGGAGAAGAAATAGCAAATATTATAAAAAGTTTTGTTGGAGAAAATTACAGTAATAATGCAGTGCTTTATAGAACAAATATGGAAGCAAGAAGTTTAGTTGATACTTTTACTAGAAGAAAAATACCTTTTGTTTTATTAGATAAAGGATATAATTTCTTTGAACATTTTATATGTAAGGATATAATAAATTATTTAACTTTATCTATAGATCAATTTAATAAAGAAGCTTTTAATTCAATTATTAATAAGCCATTTAGATATGTAAGTAAAAGTAATTTGAGTTATGTTTCTTCATATAGGGAGCATAGAAATGTTTTTGATATTTTAATTAATAAAAATGATATACCTCCATTTCAAGCAAAGAAACTTGATGAGTTAAAGAAGGAAATTATATATCTTAATAAAATTTCATTAGGTAGTGCAATTCAATATATAATATCTTCACTTGGATATATTGATTATTTAAGAGAATATGCTAATAAATTTAATCAAAATTTTAGTGATTTAGAAGATGTATTAGAAGAATTAAAAGGTGCAGCAGAAGGTTTTAAAACTATTGTTGAATTTTTGGCTCATGTAGAAAATGTTAAGGAAGAAATAGAAAAGAGTAAGGTAGTTCAAGATGGGGTTATTTTGAGTACAATCCATGGCGTAAAAGGAATGGAATTTAAAAATGTATTTATTATAGATTGTAATGAAGAAACTATTCCACATAAGTCATCAATGGAAGATAACTTAGAAGAGGAAAGAAGACTTTTTTATGTTGCAATTACTAGAGCTATTAAAAATTTATATGTCTTTTCACCTAAGACTATAAGAGGTAAGTTTAGTGATATGTCTAGATTTATTTTAGAGAGTGGATTAGAAGAGGAAAGTAGCGTTGTAGATTATGGTATTAAAACTGGAGATAGTGTTTATCATAGACAATATGGAGATGGTAAGGTTAAGTCTATAGAAGGTGATAAAATAACTTTAGATTTTAAAGAAGAAATTTTAAGAACATTTTCTCTACGAGTATTAATGGAAAATAATTTGATTATATTAATTAAGTAACTTTATTTAATTAATATTTATTATTCTGGTAATAATATTAAATGATACAGGAAAATCTTTTACTAGAAGGTAGGAGTAGCTATGGAAAAATATATAAAAATTCTTAAACTATTGATATTTACATGTACTTTGTTTATAGGGATAAACCTATGTCAGCTTTATCCTGAAGCATATTCACCTGAAGAAGGGCAAAAAATAGAAGCATTTATAGATAAAAATGAAGATTTACTTAGCAGTGAAGAAAAAGATAATTTAAGTGAAATAATAAATAAATTAAATAAATATGTTGTATTATCACAAGAAGAAAGAGAATATATTAGGGAATGTGAATTAAATGTGATAAGAAAAAAGCTAGGCGATGCACAATTTGAGGAGTATAAAAAGTTAATTGAAAAGAGAGCATCAGGTGCAGAATTCCAACAACCTGAAAGATTTAGATTATATGAACTGGAGAAAATGTTAAGATAGTATTAAAAAATCTATAAATTATTAAACTAATTGAATAAAAGAAATACATAATATATAATTAATTCAATAGGCTTATATTTCAAATATAAGCCTGTAAATTTTTTGGGGAGAAGTTTATAATGAAAAATTTTAATTTAGAAGCACATAATATTAAAGAAGAATTAAAAGAAATAAGAAGAACTCTTCATCAATATCCAGAATTAGGGTTTGAGGAGGCTAATACTTCAAGATATATAAAAGAGTTTTTAATCAAAGAGGGAATTGAATTTAAGGAGTTTGCAAAAACTGGAGTTTGTGGAATTATCAATGGAACTAAAGAAGGAAATAAAAAAGTTATTGCTTTAAGAGCAGATATTGATGGACTACCAATGCAAGATAAAAAGAGTTGTCAGTATGCTTCTAAGGTTAAAGGAAAAATGCATGCTTGTGGTCATGATGGACATACAACAATTCTTCTAGGGGTTGCTAAGATATTAAATAAGTATAAAGCTGAGTTTAGTGGAACAGTAAAACTTATTTTTGAACCAGCAGAAGAAACTACTGGTGGAGCAAAGGTAATGATAGAAGAAGGAGTACTTGAAAATCCTAAAGTTGATGTGATGTGTGGACTACATGTTGAAGAAACTATTGATTGTGGAACTATTATGGTTAAAAAGGGGACAGTAAATGCAGCTTCAAATCCATTTAGTATAACTATTAAAGGGGCTGGAGGGCATGGAGCTTATCCAGATACTGCAATCGATCCAATAGTTATAGCAAGTCATGTTGTTACTTCGCTTCAAGGTATAGTAAGTAGGGAGATAAAACCAGTTAATCCAGCTGTAGTTACAATTGGTAGTATTCATGGTGGGACTGCTCAAAACATTATTCCAAGTGAAGTGAAATTGGCTGGTATTATTAGAACTATGACTATGGAAGATAGAGAGTTTGCAAAAAGAAGGTTAAAAGAAATTGTAAATGGTGTTTGTGCAACTTTTAGAGGAAGTGCAGAAATTGAGATTGAAGAATCTTATCCATGTTTATATAATGATGATGACATGGTGGAATTATTAGAAAAAAGCGCTAAGGAAGTAATTGGTGAAGAAAATGTTAAGTTGCAAAAGAATCCTAAATTAGGTGTTGAAAGTTTTGCATACTTTGCAAACGAAGTACCTTCAGTATTTTATTTCTTAGGAATAAGAAATGAGAAGAAAGGAATAATTTATCCAGCACATAATAGTTTATTTGATATAGATGAGGATGCATTGCCAATTGGAGTGGCAATTCAATGTGAAATTGCGGTAAATTATTTGACAAGATAAGAAAATAATATTAATCTATTAAAATGGATAAAATGACAAAAAAATAGACTGTTTATAGTTATGTTAAATAATTGTAAACAGTCATACAATATAGGAGTTGGTTTTTTGAAAATTGAAATAGGAACAAATGAAGCAGGGCAAAGATTGGATAAGTTTTTAAGAAAGTATTTAAAGGATGTTCCATTAAGTGCTATTTTTAAAGCTTTAAGAAAGGGTGACATTAGAGTTAATGGAGTAAAGAAAAAAGAAAATTATCCATTAGAATTTGGGGATGTAATTGAAATTAGATATTTACAAAGTAAGCAAGAGAAAAAAGAAGATACATTTATTAAAGTAAATTCAAGCGGACTTATGATTACATATGAAGACGAGAACATTTTAATTGTTGAAAAATGGCCTGGGGTTTTAGTACATCCAGATCAAAAGGGAGCAGAACCTTCACTTACAGATTATGTATTGTCTTATTTAAATGGAAAAGGTGATTACTTACCAGAAAAAGAAAAAACATTTACACCGGCTCCATGCAATAGATTAGATAGAAATACTTCAGGAGTAGTTATTTTTGGAAAGAATTTTGAGTCATTAAGAACTATGAACGAAATGATTAGAGAAGGTAATGTTAAGAAGTATTATAATGCGTTAGTAAAAGGTAAAATAAAAGATGGAGTATACAAAGGATATATTTCAAAAGATGAAAATGAAAATATATCTAAGGTATATGATGAAAAGAGACCTAACACTAAGGAAATTGCTATGGAAGTAAAGACAGTTCAAACTAATGGAGCATATTCATTACTAGAAATTGACCTTATTACAGGTAGAAGCCATCAAATTAGAGCACATTTAAGTCATTTAGGAAATCCTATCATAGGTGACTTTAAGTATGGAGATAAAAAGTTAAATTCATTCTTTGATAATAAGTTTGGATTAAATTATCAATTCCTTTATGCTTATAAGCTTATTTTTAAGGGCGCTAATGGGAAACTTGAGTATTTAAAGAATAAAACAATAGCAGAAGCGCTTCCGCCAATGTTTAAAAAGATTAAGAAGGATGTATTTAAATTTACTATATAAGATCATAAAAGGGGAAAGTTATGGAAGAGAAATCAGTGGGTCGTAGTTTTCTTATATTATCTATAGCGGGGATACTTGTAAAAGTAATGTCAGCAGCATATATTCCATTGTTAAGAGCTATAATTGGTACAACAGGAATAGGAATATATAATGCAAGTTACAGTTATTTTGTTTTTATATTAGCTATTACATGCTTAGGAGCACAACCAGCAGTTGCAAAGGTTGTATCGGAATTAAGGGCTTTAGGACATGAAGAAGATGCATTAAGGGCAATGAAATTAGCAAGAAGGTATTTAGCGATTATCGGTGCTATTATTACAATTGCATTTATGATGCTTATCGGACCGATTGCTAAAATAACTAAATGGGAAACAGCAACACTTTCTTTAATGTTTCTAGCTCCAACAGTATTTTTTAGCTGTTTATTAGCTACATATAGAGGATACCTTCAAGGTATAGAGGAAATGAAGACTCTAGCTATTTCGCAAGTTATAGAGCAGCTTGTTAACGTAGTTTTAAGTTTAATATTTGCTTTTGTGCTTGTAGGAATAAGCATAGAATGGGGAAGTGCTGGAGGTACTGTAGGTACAACTATAGGTGCAATTGTAGCACTTATATTTATCTTAATAATATATGATAGAAATAGATTAGAAGAAAGAGCAGAAGAAGAAAATAAAGCAGAAAAACATATTAGTGATAAAATGATACTAAAAAAACTTGTTAAGTATGGAGTGCCGATAATAATGGTAGCTGCATTACAAAATTCAAGTGGTATGATTGATACTATAAATGTAAAGGGAAGACTTCTTGCAGCTGGTTTTAATGATAATAGAGCAACTGAGTTATATGGAATACTAGGATGTTATAATACATTGCTTTATGTACCGTTATCAATAGTAACAGCATTAAGTTCAGCAATTTTTCCAAGAATAATAAATGCATTTACAACAAAGAAAAAGAAAGAGTTAAAATCACATATAGCATATAGCTTTAGATTAACTTATTTAATAACAATACCAGCAGCAGTTGGTTTATCTATGCTAAGTAAAGAAGTATATATTATGATTTATGGTAGTACAGAGGGATATCAATTATTGATGTATGGTTCTGTTGTGTTGATTTTTATGTCACTTTCAGCTATACAAAATACTATTCTTCAAGGAATAAATAAATTATATTTAGTATTAAGCACTGCTTTTTTAAGTATTATAATAAAATTTGTTATTAACTATTTTTTAGTTGGAATAAAGGATATTAATATATTAGGAGCTGTATTTGCAAGTTTCTTTGCTTTTTTAGTTCCCGTAATAATAAATCATAATAGATTAAGAAGAATATTTAAAATGAGAATACCTATAGTTAAAATGGCTTTAGTACCATTATTAGCTTCGTGTGTTATGGCATTAAGTATCTCATTATGTAAAATTCCAATAAATAGATTTATGAATATAGTACAAGGTGGAAGGGCTATAACGTCAATAGTAGCTTTAATGTTAATTGCTATAGGTGGAGCTGTATACTTTGTAGCTATGATTTTCCTTGGTGGTATAAAGAAGAAAGATTTAGATATGATTTCACCTAAGTTATTTACTTTATTACCAAGATTTTTAAGAAAGAATATGTAAATAATATAAATATAAATATAAATATAAATATAAATATAAATGGTCTGTTACGTTAAGTAACAGACCATTTATATTTATATATTGTTAGCAACTATAAATTGATGTTTTCCACGTTTTTTTGCTTCATACATTGCATGATCAGCACTTTCAATTAAATCAGACATAGTAGTACAGCTTGTTATATTCATTGTTATTATACCAATAGAGCATGATAATAGTTTTTCGTTGGGGATAGTGATATCTTTCATCAAGATTTTTGATATTCTATCACTAAAGCCAATATATTTTTCTAAAGAATTATATATGTTATTTGCCACTGATAAAATTTCTTCATTAGAATAATCTTGTAGTAAAAGTAAAAATTCATCTCCACCGTATCTAATAGGTGAATTATGTTTAGGCGTTACAGAGTTGAGTATTTCTGCAAACCAAATTAATACTTGATCCCCAATTTTATGTCCAAAAGAATCATTGTAGTATTTAAAGTTATCCAAGTCGATATAAAATAATGTTACAGTATTTGAATCATTAGGATTATAATCTAATAAGTTTGAAAGTCTATTATAAAATCCTTGTCTATTACAAATTCCAGTTAGCATATCTGTATAAGCACTTTGTAATAATTTTTGTTGTCCTTCAATTCTTCGAATAGTTTCAAATAACTGTTTAGTTGTTAAGTTTATTAAGCGTAAAAATTCATTGTTAAGTGTAATTTCATTATTAATCATTTCTCCAGAGGATTTAGTTAAGCATAAATAAGAGGCTTTTAATTTATTATCCTTCAAAATAGGAATAAAAATAAATGAATGTATATTTGAGTTTATTAGTAATTCAATTTTGTTAATAAAAGACTTTAATTTATTTGTCAATGACGTTGAATGATTAGGATAAACAAAACCTTGTTTATAATCTGATAATAGTGAAATAAGTTTTGGTAATTTATTATTTATATTATCGTCATTACTTGAAGAATAAATTAAATCTATAGTTGAATTTTCGTGTAATAACATAAACGAATAATCTAATGCAAATCTACTTTCAATTAAGGACATAGAACTTGATAAAACTTTATCTAAATCATCTAAAGAAGATAAGTTCTCTTGGAAAAGATTTAAAAAGTTTATTTCATCTACTTTTGAATTTAATTCATTTAAAGATGCTTGTTGTTTAGCAGCTTCTACTACCCAATTCATTGATGATGGATCATGAGGTATTTGAATTGGATTAGGATCATTACCTTCAAGAATAGAAAGATAGTAGTTAAAATTATTTTCTCTACAGTATCTTATTCCATATTCTTTATACTTATTAGCTTCATTAAAATTACCTAATTCAGTTAATAAAGAATAGTATTCATAATTAAATTTAGGTAATAAACATTTTAAAGATCCTTCAAGTAAACCAAGATAATAGTTAGCTTTTTCAAAGAATGATTTAGCTTCTATCAATTTATTTTCTGTTTTTAATAAAAGACCTTGTAAAAAATTTGATAAAAAGAATTCATCATCATCATCTTTAAAGAATTTAATTGTAGCATCTTTACATTGAGTCTTCATGTTTGATAAAAATGAATACGCTTTATAGTAATTTCCTAAGTAAAAATTATTTAATCCTACAATTCCATATAATCTAGTTAATGTAGTCAAACGTAATCTATCTACTTTTAATACGTTTAATATTGATAAACAAATGTTAAAGCAGTCATTTGCTTTTGTATATTGATTAGAAAGAAGAAAATTAAATCCTTTATTAAAAATAGTCATACATATTTCATCAAAATTCCAATTATATCTCAAATTTAATAATGCCAAATCGTAATAAGAGTTAGCTGTTATATAATCTTCATTTGTTAAATAATAATATCCTATACCATTATAAGTTTGAGCTAGTCTAAAATAATCTTTCATTTCCAATAATAAAACTTCAACTTTTTTATAATAAGTTATACTTATATTATAAAAACCTCTTACAGCGTAAACTAAAGCAGTTTTTAGATAAGAAGATAATATACAATTTTGATTATCTAATTCAAGTGCTAAGCGTCTCCCTTCGTTAGAATATGATATCTTTTTATCTTCAGGACCTGAATATTCAATTTCATAGTAGGAATGAGTTAAAAAATATGCAAGCATATTTTTTCGCTTATATTTTTTTGCAAGATAAATAAATTCATTAGCAAAATTAAATTTATTTAAATTTGTTCTATATTTAGCAAATTCATTAATCCAAAATATTAAAGAATAGGAATTAAAAATAAGCTCTTCGTTATTTAGTTTTTTTGAAAGTGTATAACTTTGTTTTGATAATGTTTCGGCTAAAGAAAATTTTTTCTTTAATATATTAATCATAGAAAGCTTTTGAATTGCTATGAGTCTAAAATAGTCATTTCCATTTTCTAATGAAACATTTGAGAGTAATTCGTAATATTTTAAGCTTTCATCATAATTTTCTAATAAGCAATATGTATTTCCTAATTTCAATAAAGTTAGGTATAATTCCTCTAAAGTGTGTTTTGAATTATTTTCTTTTATTAAATCATAATTTATTTTATAAAAATTTAGAGCTTCCTCTAAAGCAAAAAAATTATAGTAATTATCGCCGTTAAATAAATTATCACTATTATTTAAATTTATATAATTATTATCAGAGCTTTGAGTTTTATTTATTAAAATTTTATTAGAAAACTCAAGTAATAAGCCGTCTAATTCTAATAATTGAATTAAGTCGTCAAAATTGCTTTGAAAATTTTCGTTATAATAATGGTAATCATTTAGTGTAAGTATTATCTTAAAGTTATTATTGGAAGAACTAGTAAATAACCATTTGAGCCAGTTTATGGTAGATATAGGTGCATAATTTATATTTTCTAAAGTAATAAGTAGTGTTTTTTTCTTACCATAGTAATTAAAAAAATTTAAAAACTCTGTGAAAAATCTCGATTTTTCATATGCGTAGTCAAAGGGTAAAATTTCTTCTATTCTATTTGCTTTACCATTAAAAATAAAACTTTTGAATAATTCTTTATGTGCCGGATATACAGATAATTCATTCATTAAATAATCTAAGTCTTTTTTGGTATTCGTAAAGTTTTTTATTAGTGAACAAAATGGTGAATACGGTTCCAAAATGGGGTAGAACTTATAGTCTGTATAAAAAGTATTATATTCTGAATTTGAAGATTTATTTAAATAATTTAAGTTTGAATCGAAGGATTGTCCATTTTTTTTAATTAAAAAAATACTTGCTTCATTTCTTTCAATTTCTTTTAAAATAGATGAATAGCGACCAATATCTATATTTAGCATAATAACCTCTCAATAAAAAAATAAAATTAGTGTTTAATGTGGAATTATAGTAATTATAAAGTATTTAGTATTTAAATTTAATTTTAAAAATATAAAAAAATTAAATTTACAATTAAATTCCATGATATTTAACCAGTAATATATATTATATCATATTATTTACAAAAATTAATCATTTATTAGATGAAAAGAGATAAAAAAAACACGATTTGAATAGTATATATTAGGAAATTTATTTTAAGGAGTAATTATGAAAAATAAAAGAGATGAAAAAGATTGCACATTAACCACTGATAATGGCATTCCTATTTCTAATGATACAAGCTCTTTAACTGTAGGGGAGGATGGTCCTGTTTTATTAAAAGATACCAATTTAATTGAAAAGCTTGCTAGCTTTGATAGGGAGAGAATACCGGAAAGAGTAGTACATGCAAAAGGATCTGCAGCTTATGGATACTTTGAAGTAACAAATTCTATGAGAAAATATACAATAGCTAAGGTTTTTACAGAAGAAAATAAAAGAGTACCTGTTTTAGTAAGATTTTCAACAGTTATAGGTTCAGAAGGTTCTGCAGATACAGCGAGGGATCCAAGAGGATTTGCAGTTAAATTTTATACTGATGAGGGGAATTACGATATTGTTGGTAATAATTTACCAGTATTTTTTATTAGAGATGCTTTGAAATTTCCAGATATGATTCATGCATTTAAACCAGCGCCAGACACAGGAGTAACTGATTTAAACAGGTTTTGGGATTTTATTTCAGTTAATCCTGAATCAACAAATATGATAACATATGTATATTCAGATCTGGGGACTATAAAAAGCTTTAGAAAAATGGAGGGATTTGGGGTTAACACATATGTCTGGGTATGTCCTATGGGAAAGAGAAGGTTAATTAAATATCACTGGAAGCCACTTTTAGGTGTTGAAACAATAGATAGAGATAAAGCAATTATGTTAGCAGGAATAAATCCAGATATAGCAAGACAAGATTTATATGAGTGTTTAGCTAGAGGAGAAAAAGTTAAATATGATTTATATGTTCAAATTCTAGAGTTGGATGATATTGATAAGCTTAACTTTGATGTTTATGATGCTACAAAAATATGGCCAGAAGATAAAATTCCATTAATTAAAGTTGGAACTATGACATTAGATAAAAATCCAGATAATTTTTTTGTAGAAACAAATCAAGCTGCATTTGCACCTTCAAATTTGGTACCAGGAATTGAGGCTTCAAATGATAAATTATTACAAGGGAGATTATTTGCATATAGGGATACTCAAAGGCATAGATTAGGACCAAACTTTAATCAACTTCCTGTTAATGCTCCAAAAGTTAAGGTTTGTAATTATCATCAAAATGGTAATATGAGATATAGAGGAAATCCTGGACATGTTAATTATAGACCCAATATGCTTGACAATAATAAACCAAATTTGGCAAAGGATATAGCAAGTCAACATATTTGTTTGAACGGTGAAGAAGTAAGAAAGGTGATTGAAAAGGCTGATGATTTTACTCAAGCTGGAGAAAGGTATAGAAGCTTGTCAAAAAAGGAGAGAGAACATTTAATATATAATATTTTATGTGATTTAAAAGAAGTAAATAGAGAGATTCAGGAAAGATTAATTGCTAATTTTACAAAAGCAGATAAGGATTTTGGGGAGTGTATAAAAAAAGGGTTAAAAATTAAAGATTAAAAATGTGAGGACTTTAAAAATAAGGTGAAAAAGCTTTAACTTGTTCTAGCTTTTTCACCTTATTTTTAATATTCATCTATTCCAAATCTGCTTAAATAAGCAAATACTCCGAATGTAAATATTATTATTAATATATTTTTAAAATAAAATAAATCTGTTAGTAAATACTTATTTGCTAAATTTAAAATTAAGAAAATTAAAATTCCTATTAAAGAAAAAATAATTATATTAAATAAAGATAAATTTAATTCAATGTGTTTTTTTATTTCATGTAAATTAATTATTAAATTTAAAGTTGAAGTAACAAATATAGTAATTACGTAAGAAAAAATATTTATACTAGGTATAGCTGTGAAAAAGTATAAGCATAGTATTTCGGTAACAGAAACTATTATTGAATTTCTTAATATAATACTTTGTCTGTTTAGTCCATTTAATATTCCCACCATTGTATTTGAAACAAAAAATATAGGTGCTGAAAGTGAAGATAGCTTAATGTATAATCCTAAGTCATCTCTATGATAAAACATCTGTCCAAGAGAATCTGGTATAAGTTGACAAATTACTGTTGTTGCCATTCCTAATAGAAAAGCAATTTTTAAAACCATTCTTATTCTTACGGAGGCATTGTAATATTCACCATTGCTTATAGTTTGTGATAAATCAGGTACGAGAAGCGTATTTATTGAATTTACAACAATTAAGGGAAAAGTAACTATAGTTAAGGCCATTCCATTAAATTTACCTATTAAGTTTAATGCAGAACTATAATCTAAACCAGAAGCAACAAGCTGTCTTGGAACAACTAATGTTGAAATTGTTGAAAAAGCATTTCCTAAGAATCCATTTAAGCATAAAGGTAATGAAATTATAAGAACATTAAATAATAATTGAGCTTTTCTTTCAGGTTTATCGTGACCTATAGGCATTCTTTTTTTTGTATATCTAAAATAAATATAAAGTAATAAAAGACTTTGCAATTCTCCTATAGCTAGTGACACAAATGCTAATGTTACTATTGAAGTTAATGTTTGAGCTTTAAACATATATATAAGTAAAGTTATGGTTATTATTCTCATTGCTTTTTCAGATATGTCAATTATAGCAGGAACAGTGATTTTGGATGTTCCGTAGAAAAAACCTTTTAATATATTTGAAAGTGCAATAAAAACCATGGCTGGACAAGTAACTCTTATGGCATTTAAAGTTCTAGGATCCTTAATTCCATATTTACTTATGTAAGGTGCAAGAAAAAATACTATAATTCCAATAACCATTGCCCATATTATGTTAAAAAAAGCAACGGATCGAATAGTTTTAAATAAATTATTATATTCTCCATTAGCTTCATAAATAGCGGAACGTTGAGAAATAGCTGCAATTATTCCAGCAGTCATTAAGCAAATAAATAAGTTATATACTGGCATAACTAAACCATAAATAGCAAGACCTTCAGGACCTGCAATATTTCCTAGATACATAGAAAAAATAAATCCGAGTATTCCGGTTGTAATGTTAGAAGCAGTTAAAAAAAATGAATTTTTAAAGAAATTATCTTTTTCCAAATTATTTTCCTCCTTTTGTAGATATTTATTAAGCAAAAACATATGAATACTAATTAAACAATTTACCAATATTTAATAAAGTTGAATTACATTAATACTTATTCAGTAGAATAAAACAATATGATATTAAAGAGCATTATTTAAATATAAGTAATATTTTGTTATGTAAAAAAATAAATTTATTATGAAGGGGTGAGGCTTATGAAGAAATTTTTGCAATGCATAATTTTATCAGTTGCGATAGTTAGTATTTCTTTTGGAATTTATAAATTTAGCAAAGGGTATGATCTTAATTTAATTTATAAAAATATTGATTGGTCAATTACAAATAAATCAGTAGAGGGAGCAGTATCATTTACGTTTGACAGAGCTAATAATTTGTACATAGCTTTTAAAGATACAATAAAAGTAGTTAATGAAAGTAATAATGAAGAAGTATTAATATATGATAAGTCGTTAAATATATATGATATTGCTTGTAGTGGAGATTCTATAATTATAGCTACGGATAATAGAGTAATAGCTTATGATCTATCTAATAAGGAATTTAGAGATATAGTAACTGGATTGCCTAATTTAGGAATTAATAATAAAACTAATATTACTTTAAAAGATGAATATTTATATATAACTATAGGTTCAAATACAAATGCAGGAATTGTAGACGAGGGAAATAAAAATGAAGATATTGCATCTTTCGAATGGGTATCAACTGGTATTGGATATAATGGAAATTATGGATTTACTAAATTTGGACAAGTAGTGAATTCAGGGGAAAAAATAAAAGAAGGTATGTTAAGTAATGCTTCAATATTAAAATACAATTTAAATACTGGAAAGCTTTCGACTTATGCAACTGGAATTAGAAATGTTGAAGGAATAGCTACAAATAGTATGGGTGAATTAACTGCAATTGTAGGTGGAATGAATGAAGAGGGAGGAAGAGAAGTAAAAGATGATGTTGATTATATATATGATATAAAAGAAAAGGCATGGTATGGGTGGCCTGATTTTAGTGGTGGAGACCCTATTACTTCTCCAAGATTTTCTGATGGAACTAATAAATTATCATATATTATTGAAAATCATCCAACAGAGACACCATTGCCACCTAGATATCAACATAATAGTTTACAATCCCTAAAAGGACTAGCTATTGATTATGAAGGAAAGTGTTTTCCAAAGGATACTGTAATTTTTGCTGATAATAAAGAAAATTGTATATATGTATTAACTGAATTAGGAACTTCAAAAGCTATCGTAAGTTTAGATAAAAATAGCTATATAGAAAAAATACGTTATAATAATTCAAGTATATATTTATTAGATAGTAAAGCGGGATGCATATATAAGATTCAAGGAGAAATAAATAATAGTTCATTTAATTTACCAAATATAATTTGGATTTTTATTGCTATATTGGTAATTGCTATTGTAATGACTATTATATATAAAGTTAAAAATAAGAGAAAAAATAAATAAAATCCTAAAAATATCTTATGGGAATTCCATAAGATATTTTTTTGTATTATTATATATAAATAAGGAAAGATAAAAGCTTAAATACCAAAAGAAAAAATAATTGTTAAAAATGATTTACATAAGTTGAAAATAATAATAATAAAATTTATTAAAAGAAAAATAATTTATAAAAGGGAGAGTAAATATGGGAAAAACAATTATATTAAATTTAAGTGGTGTTAAGTTATTAGGTGATGTACTAGACGTTGGTGAAAGCTACGGAGTAATTTACAATATTTCTAAAGATACAATTGACGAAGTTTGTGTTGATCTATTAGAAGGAAGTATAGATGAAAAAAGTATACAAGGTGAGTATGATGTATGCACTATATTCTTTTACTTAAGTAATTTATGGAGAGAATCAGCTCGTGTTCAATTGATAAATGAAGTAAGTAAATTAATAAAAGTAGGTGGAGAAATATATATTTGGGATATAAATAAAGAGATGGGAGAAGTATCAAATAATAAGGTGATGGCAGTATTACCATCTGGTAAAATAAAAGAGTTTGAGTTTAAAAATTTAAACCCTATTTCTACATCAAATATAGATAATGCTAAAAAAATGTTAGAAAATATGTATAGTATTAAGGAAGAGAAGCTTTGGGAGGATATATTTTTCATTAGGGGAGAAAAAATAAAGTAACGAAAGGAAGAAGAAAGTGAAAGTTTTATTAACAGCAATTAACTCAAAATTCATTCATAGTAATTTAGCAGTGAGGTATCTAAAAGCATTTACTGAAGACATGGATTATACATGCAAAATTAGGGAGTTTTCAATTAATGATAGGGATGAAAAAGTACTTGAAGAAATTATAAAGGAAAAACCTGATGTAGTTGCTTTCTCAACATATATTTGGAATGTTGAGATGGTGAAAAGATTATCTAATCTTATAAAGATAGTAAATAGTGATATAAAAATTTTATATGGTGGCCCAGAAGTATCTTATGATAGTTTAAATATATTAAAGGAACTTAATGGTGATTATTTAATTGAGGGAGAAGGAGAAAAAACATATAGAGAATTTATTGAATATTGCCTTGGGAAAAGAGAGATTAGAAGTATAAGAGGATTATATTTTAAAGAAGGCAATGAAGTAATAGGAAATGGTAATAGACCTCTTATGAGTATGAATGAAATAGTTTTCCCATATAAGATGGATGAAGATTTAGATAATAAGATAGTGTATTACGAGGCATCAAGGGGCTGTCCATTTAACTGCAAATATTGTCTTTCATCAACAACTCATGGAGTAAGATTTTTAGATATTGAAAGAGTAAAAAAAGAATTGCAATTTTTCATAGATAAAAAAGTAAGACTTGTTAAATTTGTAGATAGAACTTTTAATTGCAATTTTAAATTTTCAACAGCTATATGGGAATTTTTAATTAATGCTGAAACAAAAACTCAATTTCATTTTGAAATATCAGCAGACATTTTAAAACCACAAGAATTAGAATTGCTTAGAAAGGCACCTAAAGATAGATTCCAATTTGAAGTAGGAGTTCAAACTACTAATGATGATGTATTAAATAGAATTAATAGATTTGTTAATTTTAGTGATATTAAAGAAAAGGTTGTTGAATTATTAGAAATAAAAAATATAAAACAGCATTTAGATTTAATAGCAGGATTACCAGGTGAAGACATAGTATCATTTAAAAAATCATTTAATGATGTATATAGTATTGAACCTGAAGAAATACAGTTAGGATTCTTAAAGCTTCTTAGGGGATCTTCTATGAGAGAAGAAGCTGAAGAGTATGGAATGAAATATTCACCATATCCTCCATACGAAATTATTTCTACAAAGGATATTTCTTATGATGAGCTTTTAATATTAAAAAAAGTAGAAAGTATGGTAGATAAATATTATAATTCACAGAAATTCAATAACATAATAAAAATATTAGTTAAGTGTTTTGATACTCCTTATGATTTTTATTTAGAATTGGGAAATTACTTTGATAAGAAGGGATACTTCGATAGAAATATAGGTAATAGTGAATATTATAAAGTATTTTTAGATTTCAATATGGAAATAACAAAACTAGATAATAAAATATTACGAGATATAGTAAAGTATGATTACTTAATGTTTAATAAAAGAAGAGGGATGCCAGAATTCTTAGGAAAAGGAGTAGGTAAGGAAAAAGAAAATGAATTTAAAGATAGATTAAGAGAAAAATACTCCTTTAAAGATTATTATGTAGAGGGTTTTTGCATAGATATAAACAAATATATAAAAACTGGTGAAATAGAAGAAAGAGAATCATATTTCTTATTTGGATATGATGGAGACATTATAGAAATTGATAATTTAGTTAACATAAAAGAAAATAAGTAAATTACAAAAAGAAAATAAGTAAGTAAAAAATATAATAAATAGATAATTATTACAAAATTAAAGTGTTGTTTAGGAAATGTTAACAAAAAAAAGTTGAAAAATTGTAAAAACCGTGTATAATTAAAAAAGAGATAAAAAGTAATTAATACTATATTAAGTATTAATATTTATATTATCCAACTTGTATATAGTAAAGGTGGTGAGACTTTGGCATTAGAAGCAATTAATGAGATAAAGGAAGCTGAGAAAAAGGCTGAAATGATAATTTCAGAAGCTAAACAAAATGCAAAAGAAATTGTTAGCGGTGCTACTAAAGAAGCAGATATCAAATATGATGAAATAATAAGCGAAGCAAAAGCAAAAGCTAATAACTTATTAAATGCTGCTTTAGAAGAAGGAAATAGCAATGCAGAACCGATCTTAAAGATTGGAGAAAAAGAAATAGAGGCTATACGTAATATGTCTCAAGATTTAAAAGATAATGCTATTAATATAGTTGTTGAGAGGATAGTGAAGATTCATGGCAATAGTTAAGATGAACAAATTCACTTTGCTTACTTTTGAATCTAAAAAAGAAGAACTTCTTCGTAGATTACAAGGATTTTCAAATGTAGAATTTATAAATCTACAAGATGAAAATTTATTAGAAGCTAATGAAGAGTTAAAAAATCTTAATAAAGACGAAGTAGATTCAAATATTGCAAAGTATGAAGAAGATTTATCAAAGGCTAAAACTACTCTAGACTTTTTAACTCACTATATGCCTAAAAAGTCAGGATTAAAAGCATTAGAGGATGACAAGGAAAACTTAACTATTGATGAATTAGAAAATGCAGTTAAGAACATAAACTGGAACGAAATTTATTGTAAAGTTAAGGAGAAGGAAGATGAGCTTCACAGCATAGAAAGCAAAATTACTAAGCTAGAAGGCGAAATTGAAGTTTTAACTCCATGGCAAGCCTTAGATATTTCTTTTGAAGCTCTAAATGAGCTAAATATGGTGTCAACTTTCGTTGGAAGTATTTCAAAGCAATATGAGGGACAACTTAATGAAAGTTTAGATGCTGAATATGTTGAAATTATCTCAAGAGGTAATAACGATATAAACATATTAGTTGTGTCTTTAAAAGAAAGACATGATGAAGTATTAAATCTTTTAAGAGGATTTGGATTTAGTTCATTTAAATCAGAGTTTGATGAAATACCACAAGTTGTTATAACAAATCATGCTCATGAGATAGAAGAATTAAAATCAAAAATATTCTTCGTAAAAGAAGAAGTAGCTTCTTTTGAAGAAGACTATAAGAAAATGAAATTAGTTTATGATTATCTTACAAACATAGTTTTAAGATATAAAGCTTCAAATAACTTCTTAAGAACTACAAACACTGTTGCTATTCAAGGATGGTGTGAAGTAGAAAAGAATGAAGAATTACAAAAGATATGTAAGGAAGCTTTAAATGACGACTATTATATATCATTTGAAGAAGTAAAAGAAGATGAAGTTGATGCGGTTCCAGTTAAATTAAAAAATGGATTGCTTAACAAAACATTTGAATCTGTTACAGAGATGTATAGTTTACCAAAATATAATGAAGTAGATCCAACTCCATTATTAGTGCCATTTTATTTAATATTCTTTGGTATGATGGTTGCTGACGTTGGATATGGATTAGTAATGTTAATAGCTGCCTTCTGTGCAATGAAATTCTTAAAATTAAATAAGAAAAATGAAGATTTTGCTAGATTCTTCTTATTCTTAAGTATACCAACAATAGTTATTGGTTTAATATACGGATCATTCTTTGGAGATGCAGTTAAAATACCAGGATTAATAAATCCAACTGAAGATGTTAATACACTTTTAGTGGCTTCTATAGTATTTGGTGTTATACAAATATTCTTTGGATTATGTATAAAAGCATATACGCTTATTAAAGCAGGAAAACCAAAGGATGCATTTTATGATGTTGGTTCATGGTTAATTACTTTAATTTCTATTGGAGTATTAGCAGGAACTATAATGCTAGGATGGCCATCAATAGTTAAATACATTGCTATAGCAGCTATGATATTTGGTATGCTTGTAATAGTATTAACTGGTGGTAGAGCAGAAAAGACAAAAGGTGCTCAAATAGGTCAAGGTTTATATTCATTATATGGAATAACAAGCTATATTGGTGACTTAGTTTCATATACAAGACTTATGGCATTAGGTTTATCAGGTGGATGTATTGCAGGAGCATTAAACTTATTAATGAAATCATTAACTGGCCCAGCAATAATATTATTACCATTTGTGTTTGTAGCAGCTCACGTATTTAACTTATTATTAGGTTTATTAGGAGCATATGTTCACACAGCAAGATTACAATACGTAGAGTATTTCTCAAAATTCTACGAAGGTGGAGGAAAAGCATTTACTCCATTTAAAGCATCAGAAAAATATATGAATTTAAAGGAAAATTAGGAGGATTTGAAAAATGAATACATGGATACAATTTTTTATGGAAAATAATGGTGGTTTAATATTTGCAGCTTTAGGTGTTGCATTAGCAGTTGGTTTATCAGGTATAGGTTCAGCTAAAGGTGTTGGACTAGTTGGGGAAGCGGCTTCAGGATTAGTTACAGAAGAACCAGAAAAGTTCGGTAAAGCATTAGTATTAGAATTATTACCAGGTACTCAAGGTTTATACGGTTTCGTTGTTGGTTTCGTTGCTTACACTAAGATGTCATCAGGAATGTCTTTAGAACAAGGTTTATACTTAATAGGTGCTTGTTTACCAATCGCTTTAGCTGGTTTATTCTCAGGTATAGCTCAAGGTAGAGTTGCTGCTTCAGGTATCCAAATATTAGCTAAGAGACCAGAACACAACACAAAAGGTATCATCTTATCAGCAATGGTTGAAACTTACGCATTATTAGGATTCGTTATATCATTCATGTTAGTAAGTATGGCAATGTAATTAATACATGCAATATTATTAGCATCATAAAGATTGGAGATATAGATTATGTCAAATGTAAAGAATATAACTTCTAAAATCCTTAAGGATGCAGAAGCTGGAAAGGAAAATATCTTAGCAACTGCTGAAGAAGAAAAGAATAAAATTCTTTCTAAAAAAATAAGCAGTGCAAATGAAATTGCACAAGAAATTTTAGAAAAAGCTGAAGTTGAAGCAAAATCTAAAAAAGAAAGAGTAATTTCTAGTGCTAAATTAAAAGTTAGAAATAACAAATTAGCAGCTAAGCAAGAAATTATAGATGAAGTTTTCGAAAAGAGTATAGATAAGTTAACAGAATTATCTAAAGAAGAATTCTTAAACTTTGTTAAAAATACAATTTCAACAATGAATTTAACTGGAAAGCAAACATTAATTTTAAATGAAACAGGGTTAAAGTTTGTAGATGCAGCCTTCATTGAAGAATTAAACTCAAAGGTAAAAGCACAAATCACTTTAAGTGAAAAAGCTGGTAATTTTAAAGGTGGTTTCATCTTAGAAAATGAAGGTATAGAAATAAATAGCACTTTTGAAGCTCTAGTAAGCTCATTAAGAGATGAGTTAGAGTTCGAAGTGGCGCAGGTGTTATTTAGTTAAGGAGGGGTAGTATGGATGTAATGCAATTTACTCAAGCTCTTTCAAGAATTTGGGTATTGGAAACAAGACTCCTTGATAAATCTAAAGTAGAAAGAATGTTAGAAGCTAATTCTGCTGATGAAGTTTTAAAAATACTTGGTGAAACTGAGTATGCTAATATAATGGGTAATGTTAAAAGAGCGGCTGATTATGAAGAAGTTTTAAGTACAGAACTTAAAAGAGTTTATAAATTAGTTTATGAACTTTGCCCAGTAAAAGAAATAGTAGATCTAATGAGCATTAAATATAAATACCATAATATTAAGGTATTATTAAAAGGAAAGTTCTTAGATAAAGATTTCTCAAACATGTTAATTGATTTAGGTAATGAAGACTTAAATGAATTAAAGAGAAAAATAGATACAGATAATTTTAGAGATTTAAAAGGAAATGTTGAAAAAGCGGTTTTAGAAGTAATTGCTGATTTTGAAGCAAATAAAGATCCTCAAAATATTGATATAATTGTAGATAGATATATGTTTAAAGAGTTAGTTGAAATAAAGAAATCTTTAAATTATAAATTTACAGATAAACTTGTAAATGCAATTATTGATGCTACAAATGTCAGAACTTTACTAAGAATTAAAAAGCAAGGTAAAGGAAGAGAATTTGCATCAGAAGTTTTAGTTAGTGGTGGATCTATAAGCAAAGATACATTAGTAGCAATCATTAATGAAACACCAGAAAATATTATTTCTAAATTAAGTACTAGTGCCTATTCAGATTTAATAAAAGAAGGTGTTGAAAGCTACATAGCTACTAATTCAGCAAATCTTTTAGAAAAATTAAGTGATAATTACATTATGGATTTAATGAAAAGCGGTAAGCTTGTAACATTTGGACCAGAAAGAATTTTATCATATATTTATGCTAAAGAAACAGAAATCAAAATCATTAGAATTATAATGGTTGGTAAGCTTAATAATATTGCTGAGGAAGTAATAAGAGAAAGGCTGCGTGATATTTATGTATAAGAAAATCGGTGTAGTTGGAGATAAAGACTCAGTTTTAGCATTCAAAGCTATTGGAATAGATGTATTTCCAGTTGTAGAAGCTGATGAAGCTAGAATTGCCGTTGATAGAATGGCTATGAATGGATACGCAGTTATTTTTATAACAGAGCAAGTTGCAGTAACAATTGAAGAAACAATTGAACGTTACAATAAGCAAATGCTTCCTGCTGTAATATTAATTCCAAGTAATCAAGGAACTTTAAATATAGGTTCAAAGAGAATCAGCGATAGCGTAGAAAAAGCTGTTGGTGTGAATATTTTATAGGAAGGCAGGTTAGAGATTTGAAGACCGGAAAGATAATCAAGGTTGCAGGTCCTTTAGTTGTTGCTGAAGGAATGGACGAAGCAAATATTTATGATATGGTTAAGGTTGGAGAAAAGGGTCTTATCGGAGAAATCATTGAAATGAGAGGAGATAAGGCATCTATCCAAGTTTACGAAGAAACTACAGGAATAGGGCCAGGGGACCCAGTTGTTACAACAGGGGAACCATTAAGTATTGAATTAGGACCAGGACTTATAGAGTCAATGTTCGATGGAATACAAAGACCACTAGATGCATTTGAAAAAGTAGCTCAATCACCATTCTTAACAAAAGGTGTATCAGTTACTTCATTAAACAGAGAAAGAGTTTGGACTTTTAATCCTATAGCTAAAGTTGGAGATAAAGTAGAAGCTGGTGATGTAATCGGAACAGTTCAAGAGACATCTGTTGTATTACACAAAATAATGGTTCCATATGGAGTAGAAGGAACTATTAAAGAAATTAAGGCTGGAGACTTTACAGTTGTAGATACAGTTTGTGTTGTTGAAACTGCTAAGGGAGATAGAGAAGTTCAACTTATGCAAAAATGGCCAGCAAGAAAAGGTAGACCATTTGCACAAAAATTAAAGCCAGAAGCACCAATGACTACAGGACAAAGAGTTATAGATACATTCTTCCCAGTAGCTAAGGGTGGAGCTGCTGCAGTACCAGGTCCTTTCGGAGCAGGTAAGACAGTTGTTCAACACCAAATAGCAAAATGGGGAGATGCTGAAATAGTTGTTTACGTTGGATGCGGTGAACGTGGTAACGAAATGACAGACGTTCTTAATGAATTCCCAGAGTTAAAAGACCCTAAAACTGGTGAATCATTAATGAAGAGAACAGTACTTATAGCAAACACTTCAAACATGCCAGTTGCGGCAAGAGAAGCTTGTATATATACAGGTATCACAATAGCTGAATACTACAGAGATATGGGATACTCAGTATCAATCATGGCAGATTCTACTTCAAGATGGGCAGAAGCATTAAGAGAAATGTCTGGTAGACTTGAAGAAATGCCAGGGGATGAAGGTTATCCAGCATACTTAGGATCAAGACTTGCTGACTACTATGAAAGAGCTGGTAAAGTTGTATGCTTAGGTAAAGATGGAAGAGAAGGAGCAGTTACTGCAATCGGTGCGGTATCACCTCCAGGGGGAGACCTTTCAGAACCAGTTACTCAATCAACATTAAGAATAGTTAAAGTTTTCTGGGGATTAGATGCTCAACTTGCATATAAGAGACACTTCCCAGCAATAAACTGGATTAACTCATATTCATTATATGCTGATACTGTAGATGGATACTTAAATAAGACAGTTGCTGAAGATTGGTCTGCATTAAGACAAGAAGCAATGACTTTATTACAAGAAGAATCAGCTTTACAAGAAATCGTAAGCTTAGTAGGTATAGATGCATTATCAGAAAAAGATAGATTAAAATTAGAAGTTTCTAAGTCTATAAGAGAAGACTATTTACAACAAAATGGTTTCCACGAAATAGATACTTATACTTCATTAGATAAACAATACAAAATGTTAAAGCTTGTATTATTATTCAGAAAAGAAGCAGAAAGAGCTTTAGAAGCAGGAGTTTACTTAGATAAGATCTTAGGATTAGAAGTAAGAGACAAAATTGCAAGAAGTAAATATATCCATGAAGATGACATAGCTAAGATGGATGATATTGCTGCTGAATTAAGAGCTGACATTGATACTTTAATCAACGAAGGAGGGGTTCTTAATGCTTAAGGAATACAGAACAGTTACAGAAGTTGTTGGTCCTTTAATGGTTGTTGAAGGAGTTAGCGGCGTTAAGTATGATGAACTAGTTGAAGTTGAAATACAAACTGGTGAATTAAGAAGAGGTAAGGTTCTAGAAGTTAATGGATCTAAAGCAATGGTTCAATTATTTGAAGGTTCTTCAGGAATTAACTTAAAAGGAACTAAGGCTAAATTCTTAGGAAAGCCACTTCAATTAGGTGTATCAGAAGATATGCTAGGAAGAGTATTTGATGGAATGGGTCATCCAATTGACAACGGACCAAAGATAATACCAGAAAAGCAATTAGATATTAATGGGGAAGCAATTAACCCAGTATCAAGAAACTTCCCATCAGAGTTCATTCAAACAGGAATATCTGCTATTGATGGATTAAATACACTAGTAAGAGGACAAAAGTTACCAGTTTTCTCTGGTTCAGGTCTTCCACATGCTCAATTAGCTGCACAAATAGCGAGACAAGCGACTGTATTAAATTCAGATGCTAACTTCGCTGTTGTATTTGCTGCTATAGGTATTACTTTCGAAGAATCTCAATTCTTCGTTGATGAATTTAAGAAGACTGGTGCTATAGATAATGCTGTATTATTTATGAACCTTGCTTCTGACCCAGCTATCGAAAGAATAGCTACACCAAGAATGGCATTAACAGCTGCTGAATTCTTAGCATACGAAAAAGACATGCACGTTCTTGTTATTATGACAGATATCACTAACTATGCTGAAGCATTAAGAGAAGTTTCTGCAGCTAGAAAAGAAGTTCCAGGTAGAAGAGGTTACCCAGGTTACTTATATACTGACCTTTCTACATTATATGAAAGAGCAGGTAGAATTAATGGAAGAGGTGGATCTATCACTCAAATTCCAATATTAACAATGCCTGAAGATGATAAAACTCATCCAATTCCAGACTTAACTGGATATATTACTGAAGGTCAAATAATCCTTTCAAGAGAATTATACAAGAAGGGAATTATGCCTCCAATCGACGTTTTACCATCACTTTCAAGACTTAAAGATAAGGGTATCGGTAAGGGAAAGACTAGAGAAGACCATGCTGATACAATGAACCAATTATTCTCAGCTTATGCTCAAGGTAAGCAAGCTAAAGAGTTATCAGCAATCTTAGGTGAATCTGCATTATCAGAAACAGATAAAAAGTTTGCTAAATTTGCTGAAGCTTTTGAAGAACAATATGTTTCTCAAGGATTTGAAACTAACAGATCAATAGAAGAAACTTTAAATTTAGGTTGGAAATTACTTAAGATTCTTCCTAAGACAGAACTTAAGAGAATCAGAGATGAATATCTTGAAAAGTATATGCCAAAGGGAGATGAAGAGTAGAATATGGCAAAGTTAAATGTCAATCCTACTAGAATGGAGCTATCTAAGCTGAAGAAGAGATTATCTACTGCAGCGAGAGGACATAAGCTTCTTAAAGATAAACAAGATGAATTAATGAGACAATTCATTAACCTTGTTAAATATAATAATGAACTAAGAAAATCAGTTGAAGCTGAACTTGAAGGTTCATTTAAAGATTTCGTTATGGCTAGTGCTGTAATGAGCTCGGAATTCTTAGAAGAAGCAGTTGCTTATCCAAAAGATAGTGTATCTGTTGAAGTAGGAACAAAAAACATAATGAGTGTTAATGTTCCACAAATGAAATTCCACAGACAATTACAAGATAGTGAAGGAAGCATTTATCCATATGGTTTTGCCAATACATCTTCTGAATTAGATGATGCTATAGGAAAGCTTGAATCTATACTTCCTAAGCTACTTGAGTTAGCTGAAGTTGAGAAATCAACTCAGTTAATGGCTGATGAAATTGAAAAGACAAGAAGAAGAGTTAATGCGCTTGAATATATGACTATACCTCAATTAGAAGAAACTATTAAGTTCATAAGAATGAAACTTGATGAAAATGAAAGAGGAGCTTTAACTAGATTAATGAAGGTTAAAGATATGATTAACTCAAGAGCATAATTATTTAACATTATCACAAAAAGGAGCTGTTTTAAAATGACAGCTCCTTACTTTTTATACAAACTATTATATAGAAATGAAGTTAAAGTTTTTCATTTTATTAAGATTATATTATGTATTTGATAATAGAAAGAAATAATAGTATAATGCTAATAGAATACATAATAGTTCATATTATGTGGAATTTTAAGGAGAAATTTAATGAAGTATTTAATAGCGACAATTTTGTCATTTTCAATAGTATTTATTTTGACACCAATACTAATGAAAGTGGCACTTAAATATAATTTTACGGATAAACCAACTAAGAGAAAAAAGCATAGAGGACCAATTCCGCTTTGTGGTGGTATTTCTATGTTCATAGGATTCTTTATACCTTATTTTATAGTATTTTATGATCATCCTTTTAAAGAAAAGTATGGTATTTTTATAGGAGCACTATTAATATTGATAATAGGGGTAGTAGATGATTATTATAAAAGTATTGGTAAAGAATTTGCTATTATACCAAGATTAATAGTTCAATTATTAGCAGCAATAATTGTGTATAAATCAGGAGTAGTTTTTCAAGGTTTTACTAATCCTTTTACTAATACATATGTTGTTTTACCAACAATTATTCAATTTATATTAACTATAACTTGGATTTTTGGGGTTACTACAGTAATTAATTGGTCTGATGGTATGGATGGCCTAGCAGGAGGATTATCCTTTATATCAGCAATGACTTTTGCCGCATCAGCAGTAATATTATCACAACCACCATCATTATTATTTTCATTAATGATTGCAGGAGTTGTATTAGCATTCTTGTTTTATAATAAGTATCCAGCAAGGATATTTATGGGAGATTCAGGAGCTAATTTTTTAGGGTTTATATTAAGTATAATAGCTTTAGATGGTGCATTTAAAGCGGCAACAATATTAAGTTTATTAATTCCTATTTTAGCACTGGCTGTGCCGATTTTTGATAATATATTTGTAATTTTTAAAAGATTTTCAGAAGGAAAGCCCATATATCAGGCTGATAGAAGTCAATTACATTATAGATTAGAAGCTAAAGGATTGAATACAAAACAAGTAGTTAGTTTTATAAGCGTAATAAGTTTAGTATTTAGTATTATTTCTATTTTAATGTTATTAATATAATGGGATTTAATAGCAAAAAAATAATTATTTACAAAATGAAAAAAATTTTGTATAATTTAATCAAACTTATCAAGAGTGGTGGAGGGACTGGCCCGTTGAAACCCAGCAACCTATTAACAGTTACTAGTTAAAAGTTAGTAGTTAATTATTAACTATATTAATGTGGTGCTAAATCCAACAGCAATGGCTGAGAGATAAGGATATTTTATTGGGAAACGTGTTTATAATACCTAAAGGAAATATCCTTTAGGTTTTTTTATTTTATAAAAAATAATAATAAAGAAGTTTTTTATGTGTATATTAATTATGACAAAGGCTTTTTATAAATTTTAAGGGGGCTATTTAAATGAAAATTGATGAAATATTTGCAAAAAAGGATTTGGTGTTTTCTTTTGAAATTTTTCCACCAAAAACGACATCTTCAGTAGATACTATTTATAAAACTTTAGAAGAATTAAAGGATTTAAAGCCAGATTTTATTAGTGTAACTTATGGGGCAGGAGGAAGCTTAGTAAATAATAGAACAACTGAACTGTCCTCCTTAGTAAAAGAAAAATATGGAGTTGAAGCAGTAGCACATTTAACATGTATAAATTCTACTAAGGAGGAAATAGACTATATATTAAATGATTTAAAGGCACATGGAATAGAAAATATTTTAGCTTTAAGGGGAGATATACCAGAAGGTGGAGTCTTAAAAGGAGATTTTAAATATGCATATGAACTTATTTCTCATATAAAAAAAAGAGGAGATTTTAACATAGCAGCAGCATGTTATCCTGAAGGTCATGTTAAGGGGAAAAATTTAAAGGAAGATTTAATACATTTAAAGTTAAAGGAGGAAAGTGGAGCGACTCATTTTATATCTCAGTTATTTTTTGATAATAATTATTTTTATAATTTTCTAGAAGAAAAGGATAAATTAAATATAAAATCGTCTATTGAGGCAGGGATTATGCCTGTAACTAACAAAGCTCAAATAGAAAGATTAACTTCGTTATGTGGTGTTAATTTACCAGAAAAATTTATAAAGATAGTTAATAAATATGAATATGATAGAGTGGCATTAAGAGATGCTGGAATTGCATATGCTGTTGAGCAAATAGTTGATTTAGTTTCAAGTGGTGTAGATGGAATTCATTTATATACAATGAATAATCCATATGTTGCTAGGAAAATAACAGAAAGTATAAGTTCGATAATTAATTCTATTAATAAACAAAAAGCAATTTAGGAGGTATTAGAATGAATAAAGTAGAAAGTTTTGAATTAGATCATAGAAAGGTAAAGGCACCTTATATTAGAAAGTGTTGTACATTAAATGGACCACAAGGAGATTTTGTAACAAAATTTGATATTAGATTTTTACAACCTAATAAAGAAGCATTTGGTACTGCTGCTATGCATGGATTAGAGCATTTATTAGCACATGAGTTAAGAAGTAATTTAGATGGAATAATAGACTTATCTCCAATGGGATGTAGAACTGGATTTTATCTAAGTATATTTGGTGATAGAGAAGCTAGTGAAATTAAAGTTGCAGTTGAAAAATCACTAAAAGATATTTTAAATGCAAATGAAATACCAGCAGCAAATGAAGTCCAATGTGGAAACTATAGAGATTTATCACTATTTGGAGCAAAAGAGTATGCCAAAGAAGTATTAAATAAAGGATTTTCTTTAAATATATATGGAGAGTAGAAGATAATACACTAATTAGTGCAAGTTTGAGGGTAGATTTGTTTGTTTTGCATAAATATTAAGTATAGTAACTCACTTTATAATATTTAATTTATTAATAAATAAAAAGCCAGTTTTTACTGGCTTTTTTAATTTTCATTTTTAGCATAATTATAAATAAAGAGTATTTTTCTAATGGCTAAATATACGTATTCTTTAATAGTTATATTATTAATTTTTGTATAGTACTATAACTTGGATAAAGTAATAATTTATAGATGGTGTGGAAAAATGTCCAATATTGTATTATAATAAGCTTATATGCATATTTTGGAGGGGCGAACATGAACATATTATTAGTTGAAGATGAAAGAATTCAGCGTGTGGCACTGGCATCTATTATTAAGTCAAATTTCATCGATGTTCGAATATATGAAGCTGCATCACAAGCTGAAGCAATAAAGATAATTAATGAAAAAGATATACATCTATTTTTTATTGATATTCAATTAAAAGATTCTTCAGGATTAGAATTAGCAAAAAAAATAAGGCAATACAAGCAACATGCTTTAACTGGAATCGTATTTGTAACAGGAGAGCTTATACACATTATAGAAGCATTTAAGAGTATTCATTGTTATGATTTTATTGTAAAGCCTTATAAGGAAAAGGATATCATCAAGATTATTGATGTATTTTTAAACTCATCACCTTTAAAGAGTATTAAGGAAGGAAATTATACATTTATTGATATAGATTCAAATATATCAGTTAAATTATATCATAATGATATTATTTATATTGAGTATAGTGATAAGACATGTGATATACATACTATTTCAGGAATATATAGCGTGAAAAGAACATCTTTAGCTAAGGTGTTAAAAAGTATAAATGATGAGAATATTATTCAAACTCATAGATCTTTTGCAGTTAATCTTAAGTATGTAAAGGAAATAGAGAAGACTTATGAAAAGGTGTGGAACATTAAGCTAAGATCATGTGACGATATTGCTTTATTAAGTTACACATATAGACAAGCATTCTTAAGGGGGATTGAATAATGGAAATGATGAGTTTAGTAATTTCATTTATTGAAATGACGTCTATATTTTTAATATATAATGTTTTAATAAATGGAGATATTAAAAAAAATATATGTAAAAAAATATTACTTTCTGTAGTGATTTCATTGATATATTTTATATTTACTAACATATATTATGCAGATCCCTTAATAATTCTTATAGGAATATTATTTTTAAATTCTATGATAATAAGCAAACAGGAAAATAAGGATACAATAGTAACTTACATTGAATTTATTGTTAGTTCAATGGTTTTATTCGGAGTTGAATTAATAATTAGTCTAATAGTATATGTAATTATGGGAAGTGATAATTTAAGTCCTTCCATATATTTAATAATATTAACTGTGATAATGTGTATTGTATTATATTTACTTCATACTAGTAAAGTAATTAGAAGAATAGAATTTTCAAAGTTTTTTTCAAAATATAAAAGTATAAATATAATTATTTTAAATTTATTTGTATTTTTCTTATTTATAAAGGTGTTAATGAGCAATGAGATAATGAATACTAAAATTATGATACCTATAACAACTTTAGGTTTAATACTTATAGGAGTAAATTGCTATTTTTATGTATTTTTATATAAAATGTTTAATGAACGTAAAAAGAATGAAATAAAAAAATCATTTAATCCACTTATTAATGATTTAATAAGTAAATTAAAAGCAAATGAACATGAATATAAAAATCATCTAAACACTATTTGGAGTATAGCTCAGGTTACTCCTTCTGAAGAAATCAAAGAGAAGTTGAAAGAATATATAGGTAATATTGTTGATGATACAGAAGAGTTTTCAATGTTATTAAATATAGAAAATACAATAATTAAAGCTGTTTTATATAATAAAGCACAAAGAGCTGAAAAATTGGGAGTAAAATATAATTATAAGGTTTCTAGTGATTTTAAGGAAATACAGTTAGATAATTCAGAATTAACTGTGATATTGAGTAATTTATTAAATAATGCTATTGAAGCAACATCTTTTATTGAGAAAAAAGAAGTTATAATAAATATAACAGAAGATGAAAGATATTATAAAATAGAAGTTAAAAATTATACTAGTAATTTAAAATCAGAAGATTTAACTCAAATTTTTAAAGTTGGCTATACCACTAAGGGTGAAGGTAGAGGTTATGGACTAGCTAATGTGAAAGCCATTGTAGACAAATATAAGGGAAAAATACAAATGAGCTTGGAAGATGATATGATTAATATCAGTATTTTATTTTTAAAATAATAATTAAATAATGTAATAAATACTCTGTGAGAATAAATATTTTTATGGAGTATTTATTAAGATAAAAAATAAAGACAAAGTTATTTTACTTTGTCTTTATTTTTATTAACAATATAAATTACTTTTTTTTCAGTGGTGGAGTTGGTTCACCCCATAAAATAAGACTATTAGGAGCAGCACATGTAGCTATTTGATTAGCTGTTCCAGTTACTACACACATAAGTGCAGCTAATTTAACCATAAATTTTTTTTTCATTTTTACAAACCTCCCATAAGAAATCTAATATTATATAAAAAATTATTAGTAAACCACAATTAATGTAATATTTTGATAGAAATATATTTGATATAATAAACCAAATAATAAATATAGCACTTACAAAATTTTTGAATTTAATTTTTTTATATTGTGTTTGGATTTCTTCCCTATTAGAATTAACAGGTTTAAATTTTCTAGTTACAATAATACAAAACAATATAAAAAAGAATTGTATAATCAAATTTATTGAAGGAAGAAGATAAGCTAAGTAATATATTAAAATAAAAGATAAATTGCTTTGAATCATGCAGTTTATATAGTTTTTAGCATGACTTCCTCCAATATAAGGCCTTATTAGCATTAATAAGGTAATCATTAATAAAAATGCTGAAAACTTGTCCAAAATTAATGAAACTAAAATCATAACAATTAATTTAGAAAATTCACCATAAAATAATTCTAAACCATATCTAATTTTATCAATTTCATAAATATCAGTCATTCCCATATTGGTAACAATAAAATCTAATTGTTTTTTTATAAACTTATTACTCAATGGTATACCTCCTTAAGTACTACATAAATTATTATAATATAAAGAATACATAAATACCAATAAAACCATAAATTTCATTAAAATAATCATAAAAGGAATAACAAGTATAAAAAAAAGAAAATAATCATTAAAAAACTTCTTATAATGCACATAATAAATGATAATTATTGATAAAATGTAAAAAAAATACTTTCGAATTTTGTCATATTATGATACAATTCATAAGGAGGGAATTGGAGGTGTTGGAAATATTAAGTTTTATTGAATATACAAGTATGTTAATGATTTACCATCTTCTTTTTATAGGAAATACTGATAATAAAATAAAGAAACATCTTCTTATTTCACTAATAGGAGGAATAGTAAGCGCAACTCTATTTATAATATTTAATAGTTTTGGTACAGTAACAATTATATTAATTTTATTATTATCGCTTATTGTTTCTTGTAAAATATATGAAAAGAATATTATTGTAAATATGGTTGAAATTATTATTGCAAGTATTGTATTAATGATAGTAGAAATGATTTTTACAATTGCAATAGATTTAATTGTTGGACATATTAATTTATCAGAATGGGTTTATGCTATATTATTAATAATATCAATGAGTTTAACATTATATTCTATATATAAATTTATAGGAAAAAGAGAAATAAATTTTGATTTGTTTATAGAAAAATATAATTCTATATTGATAATTTCTGTTAATATAATTATGATATTTCTATTTTTTAGACTATTAATTCAAAATGAGTTTATAAAAGAATTACCTATAAATGAAATTGGAATTTTATTTATTTCTATAATTTCAATAAACGTATTTTATTTTTATGATGTTTATAAAAAAGATAAAAAGAAAAAAAGTTCAGAAATAAAAGAAAGTATGAATCCACTTATACAAGAGCTAATAGATGAAATGAAGGCTAATGAACATGAATATAAGAATCATTTAAATATATTATATTGTATGATACAGGTATGCAAAGAAGATGAATTAAAGGATAAAGCTAAAAAGTACATAGGTAATGTTTTTGAAAATAAAAACTTATTAAATAATTTATCTAAAGTAGAAAATACAATTTTAAAAGCAGTTTTATTAAGCAAAATAAATCAAGCTGAAAAAAATGAAATAGATTGCTATTATTTTATTGATAGCCAGCTTGAAGGAGTGCCTTTAGATGATAGCGAACTTACAGTAGTTTTAAGCAACTTATTAAATAATGCAATTGAAGCTGCAAGTAAGAGTGAGAAAAAAGTAATTGAAATTTCAACTGAGTATTATGAAGGAAAATATATAATTGAAGTATCTAACAGTGTAGATAATCTTACAAAAAGTATGGTAGCTGATATTTCAAAAATAAGATTTTCTACTAAAGGGACAGGCCGAGGATATGGTTTATATAATGTCAAAAATATAGTTGAAAAATATAAGGGTAAAGTTAATATGTCATTAGAAGAAGACATATTTAATGTTTTAATTGAAATATAAAGCGAAATGATATGAAAAATACTAGGTATTTTTCATATCATTTTTTTATTTAGTTTTACTTTTAAGATTTTTATCAACTTTTTCCAAATAATTATGTTCATTTACAATGCCTTCTTCAAAAGATTCTACAGCATGTTTTGTAAAATTTCCGATAGATGCTAGATGCGATGAATTAATAGAATTAACATTTTTACTCATAAAAAACACTCTCCTTTAATAATAGTATTCCAAATGATAAAAAATCTATTATTTAACTATATGGATTAAATTGACAATAATTCTATATAAGTGTAGAATTAATATAATTTATGGGGCAAAATTCCTTAAATTATAAATATATGAGGGAGAGAGTAAAATGAAAGCGATATTAACAGTAATAGGCAAGGATAAAGTAGGGATTATAGCTGGGGTTAGCACAGAATTACAAAAGCTAAATATAAATATTTTAGATGTTAATCAAACAATCATGGGTGAGTTTTTTACTATGATAATGATGTTGGATTTAAAATTAAGCAGTAATAATTTTGAAGAAATTAAGAAGGCTTTAGAGTTAAAAGGAAAAGAACTTGGTGTTGAAGTAAAAATACAAAGAGAAGAAATATTTAACTCAATGTATACAGTATAAAATTATAAGCTTTAATGGAGGAAAATTATGAATGCAAATAATATTTTAGAGACGATTAAAATGATTGAGGAAGAGAAATTAGATATAAGAACAATAACAATGGGAATTTCTCTTTTAGATTGTATAGATAGTGATGGAGATAAAGCTAGGGAAAAAATATATAATAAAATTACTACATGTGCTAAAGATTTGGTAAAGGTAGGAAACGAAATAGCAAATGAATTTGGAGTACCAATAGTTAATAAAAGAGTTTCTGTTACACCAATTTCTATAATAGCAGGTGCAACTGATGAAACAGATTATGTAAAATTTGCAGAAACATTAGATAAAGCAGCTCATGAATTAGGAATTGATTTTATAGGAGGATTTTCAGCACTAGTACATAAAGGATATACTAAAGGTGATAGAATTTTAATTAATTCAATTCCAGAAGCCTTAGCAAAAACAAGCAAAGTATGTGCATCTGTAAATGTGGGTTCAACTAGATGTGGTATTAATATGGATGCAGTAAAAGAAATGGGACAAGTTATTAAGAGAACTGCTGATTTAACTGCAGATAAAAAGGGGTTTGGATGTGCAAAGCTTGTAGTATTTGCAAATGCAGTAGAAGATAATCCTTTTATGGCAGGAGCTTTTCATGGGGTAGGAGAAGCTGACAGGGTTATTAATGTAGGAGTAAGTGGACCTGGAGTAGTTCAAAGAGCTATTGAAAAGGTAAAAGGAGAGAGCTTTGATGTAGTTGCTGAAACTATTAAAAAGACAGCATTTAAAATAACAAGAATTGGACAATTAGTTGCACATGAAGCTTCAAAAAGATTAGACACACCATTTGGGATAGTAGATTTATCATTAGCACCAACACCTGCAATTGGAGATTCTGTTGCACATATATTAGAAGCAATGGGGTTAGAAGTAGTAGGAACACATGGAACCACAGCTGCGCTTGCATTATTAAATGACCAAGTTAAAAAAGGTGGAGTAATGGCATGTAGTCATGTTGGCGGGTTAAGTGGAGCATTTATTCCAGTATCTGAAGATGCCGGCATGATAGATGCTGTTTTAAATGGATCATTAAATTTAGAAAAACTTGAGGCAATGACAGCAATATGTTCAGTTGGATTAGATATGATTGCAGTTCCAGGAGATACATCTGCAGAGACATTATCGGCTATGATTGCAGATGAAAGTGCAATAGGAGTTATAAATAACAAAACTACGGCTGTTAGAATAATTCCAGCTCCAGGATGCAAAGTTGGTGATATGGTTGAGTTTGGGGGATTATTAGGTAGAGCGCCTGTAATGCAAGTAAATAAATATTCTTCATTCGATTTTATTCAAAGAGGTGGTAGAATACCAGCACCGATACATTCATTTAAGAATTAAATCATTTTATTATTTAGAGATATCACATGAATTTATTAGTTATAAATTAATATATTTCATTATATATCTCTATTTTTTATGTTATAATAAGGGATTTGGACAGTAATTAATATTTTTAATATAATAAAATTTGGAAAAGACAAAATAAAAGTGTTTAAAATAGGCAATACTATAAATAATTATCACTATACAAATTAAAGATAGTGGATTATTATTAAATGTTGCATAAAATATTAGAAAAAAATAGATTGGTCGTGATGAGAACAAATGAATGAAAATTTAGCTTTAGAGAAAGAAATTCTTGAACAAAAGCGTAAAGATATATTAAAAGAAGTAGAACAAAAGAAAAAGTATCAAGAAGAAATAGAACAAAAATTAAGAGTAGTAACAAAAGAGGCTAAAGGAAGTTATAGTCAAGAAAAAGAAAATACAGAAAAGATATATAATCTTTTAAAGAAGGAAATAGAAAATTATGAAGAGGCAATAAAAAATCCTTACTTTGGTAGAGTTGATTTTGATGAAAAGTTTGGAAACCAAGAAAAGATATATATAGGTAAAAAGGGAATAACATCAACTTATGATGGTGAAGAAATAGTTGTAGATTGGCGAGCGCCTATAGCAGATCTTTATTATAGTGGTACAGGTGGAGAAGCATATTATAGGGCTCCAATGGGAGTTATTGAAGGCGATTTGAATTTAAAAAGAAAATTTTTATATAAAGATGAAAATATAGATAGAATTTTTGATGAGGCTACAAACGAGATTATTATAAATAGTGAAGAAGGTTCTGGACTTGTTGATGAATTCTTAAAGATTAATTTAGAAGAAAGTCGTGGTAAGAAGCTAAAAGAAGTAGTTGCAACAATTCAAAAAGAGCAAAATGATATAATCAGATGGCCTAAAAATTTACCTATAATAGTTCAGGGGTCAGCGGGATCGGGTAAAACCACAGTTGCATTACATAGATTGGCGTATTTACTATATAGATATAGAGAGTCTATGGATGGTAAAGATATTTTAGTTTTAGCACCAAATAAATTATTTTTAGATTATATTTCAGATATTCTTCCTACATTGGGAACGAGTGATGTGAAGCAAACAACATTTCAAGAGCTAGTTATGAAACAGTTAAAGTTAAGAGGAAAGATTAAAACTAAGGATGATAAATTAAAAGAACTTATTGAAATTGAAGATAATGTAGAAAAGCAATTTATAATTGATTCCTCTAGAGTAAAGGGGAATTTAACTTTTAAAACAATAATAGATAGATACATAGCACTATTAGAAGGAAGTTCACTAGAAATAGATGATATATTAATTTCAGGTTATGTCTTATTTTCAAAGAGAGAAATAATGAGACTTTATTTAAAGGACCTTTCAAATTATCCTATAAACAAAAGAAAAGATGAAATAAAAAGATATCTAAGTTTAAAATTGAAAGAAAGGATATCGAGTCTTCTTATTCAAATTGATAGAGAATGGGATTTGAAAATTAGAGAAATAAAAAAGAGAATGAATGATGGTGAAGAAAGAAGACATAGATTAATAGAAATATATAACGAAAGAGATAGCTTAAAAGAACATGTTAACCATGATTCTAAAAAAGTAATGAATGATTATTTTAAGCATTGGAGAGGTATAACTTGTAGTGATATTTATTATAAGTTATTTGAAGATGACCAAGTGTTTGAAATAGCCACTGCTAATAGAATTCCTGCAGAATTAGCAGAATATATTAAAAATGATGTTATTAGAAATCATGAAAATGGAATAATAGATGAAGATGACTTACCAGCATTATTTTATATTCATATGATGCTAGAAGGTATAGATGAGAAAAATAAGTTTAAGCATATTGTTGTGGATGAAGCACAAGATTATAGTCCTCTTCAAATATATTTAATCAATAATATGACTAAAGGAAACTCATTAACTTTAGTAGGAGATTTAGCTCAAGGAATATATCATTATAAAGGAATTAGACGATGGGAAGATATAATTGAAGGAGTATTTGATGGTAAAGCAACCTTTATTTCTTTAAGTCAAAGTTATCGTTCAACTGTCGAAATAATAGAATTTGCTAATTCAGCTTTAAAAGCACAAGAATTAAATATAAAGAGTGCAAAACCAGTATTAAGACATGGGGATAAGCCTCAAATTATAAAATCAGTATCAAGAAGAGAATCTGTAAAGTTAATTGATGAAATAGTAAAGAGATTAAATTCTCAAGGGAAACATAGCATTGCAATTATAACTAAAACTTATAGTGAAGCTAAGCTTTTAGATAAGGAATTGAAGAAGTATACTGACTTAGAATATACTTTGATAAAAGGAAATGAGAAAGAAGCAGCACATACAGATATAGTAATTATTCCGACTTATTTAACAAAGGGATTAGAATTTGATGGTACTATTATCTATAATCCAACAGAAAAGAATTATCCAAATAATACATTGAATCAAAGATTATTATATGTAGCTTTGACTAGAGCTCTTCATAATGAGTATATAATTGCGGAAGATGAGTTATCAAAGAATATATTTATGAATTAATTTAAATAATAAGAACGATAAGATATATGGTAAAAGTAATTATCTTATTGTTCTTTTTGTATATAGTATACATTGTATGTAAATGTTAACAAAAATAAAAATCTCTACATGAAAGAAATTAATTCCTTCATGTAGAGATTTTTTTTATCCTGCCTTATAGATACCTTAAGTTTGCTAAGAAAATTAGCAATTACTATATGGTGGATTAAAATCATCATATGGGAATGAAAGTTGATTAAATGTTGCACAAGGATCATTAACAATTGATGGTTGACATTGAGGTATTTCACCAATGTCACTTGTGACAACAGTCATATTTGTAATCCTATATAATTCAATGATTGTAAATAAACCTATTATGATATCAGCACGGCCGTATACAGTAGGTGCTGTACCAGGAGTAGTTGAAACAGGATATTTACAAATAGTATTTGCTAATGAGTTTGCAATTGCTTGTACATAAACTTCAGGTAAATTATTAGTATTTGATTGTGAAGCTTCACCAGTTATAGAATCGAAGGTTACAACTGTAGTATTATCATCTACACAACCACCTTCTAATGAAATCTTCTTAGTATAAACTGTATAAGCTGGAATAGTATTATCAGGTAGATCAGAAGGTCCACCAGTTACTGTTACTGCTAAAACATTACCAGAACTATCTAATAATTGTAAATAGTAAGTGAAAGTATAAGTTACTACAACATCATAAAATCCAGGAATATTAAATTGACCTTGAGGATTTACTTTGGCAGCAATACTAGTTGCAAAATTAGTTAAAGAAAGACTTTTTACTGTACTATCAAAAATAATAGTATTTCCTTGAGTAATTGTACCAATAATTGGACTTCCGCTAGCACTTGATAAACTTTCTGCATTTAACATACTAGAAGGTATAGGAATGATTTGACAAGGATCCGGCATTACTGGTCCTGGATCATCTGATGAATCAGAGCAATCCATACTGCATGGCATTGGAGGTGGCATCATTGGACCACATATTGGTTTTAAGCAGTCTTGTTGTTTACATCTTCCATATATTTTTTTAGCTATTAAACACTCATCATAGAGTGTATCAGATTGAACAACATTAAAATTGTCTTGTGACATATATATATCCTCCTTAAATTCTAGATTAAGATTAATCTAATACTATAATATGAGGGGGATAATAAATTGTGAAAAATACTTTTATACTCTCATTATCAATAAATTTAATACATATTCATAAAAATAAATACATATTTTTACTATAGAATAATTTAAGGTGATATTATGATTAAAAAAGTAAAATTCATTAATTATGAAGAAGAGATTTATAAAATTTTTATGGATCAAAACAATTTATATTGTTCAGTATCAAATAAAGTACTAGAGTTGAGTAGTGGGATAGAAGATTATTGTTTAGAATATTTTAATAACTCTATATGGATAGCATTTTATGATAAAACATATAGAATTTCACTAATAGAAATATGTTTAAAATATAATGAAGAAATAAAGTTAAAAAAACATTTTTCTATGGAGACAAGTAAGTATTGTAATAGTATTGATTTATTAGAAATGAACATCAAAAATAAAGAGCAAATTAATCTAATTTTTAGAGGATGGAATAAAACTAAAACTAAGGCATTAATTTATAATAATAAAATAGCAGCATCAAATAACTTAAGAATAATATCAGATGGAACTTCTAGCGGCAGCAGCAAACCATATATGGTTTATTCCTATGAGGATATGGCATATATATTACTTTGTGAAGAAAATCCAAATCATGAATATGTTATTTATGATTTATTAAATGAAAATATTACGACAAGTTTTAACTTGGCAAATGCTAAAAATATTTCATTAATAACATATGAACAACAACCAATATTGTTCTATAGTAAAAAAGTAAGCAATAATTTAGAATTAAAATTTAGGAATATAAATTTAGATAAAGTTGATGAAGTATTAAAAGATGAAATAAGCTTAGATTTACCTAAAAATATAAAGGATCCAATAATATCAACATTTATGAATAAAGTATATGTTGTTTGGAAAGATGAAAAAGGAATTAATACAGCAAAATCAGAAAACTTAAAAGAGTGGAATTTTAATTTATATAAAAATAAACCAATAAGTGCTTCAATTATTAAGGTAATAAATAATAAGGCAGAAAAAATCAATACTTATTTTAATGCTAATATTATTACAAATTATATTTATAGTGAAAATAATAATAATATTCAAAGTGAAAATAACCTAATAAATATAAGTGGTGAAAATACTATTGAAAATAAAATTAAGTATATAAATAAAATTAGTGAACTAACTAGAAAATATAATAAGAGATATAATGAATATTTAAGAAGAATTAATGAATTAAATAAAATAATTGATGAAAAAGATAGATTAATAGGTGAATTGTTAAATAAAAGATAACAAGTATCAAATATTTTTAATTAAGCATAGCTTATAATAGGAATATTGTGGGGGAATAAAATGAAAGTATATGATTTGGAAAGGTTTTGTATTGAACAAGAAGATAAAATAAATTGTTTTTATAGAAATGATAAAGAGATATTTATATCACAATATAAAGAACATCAATTAATTTATGAAAAATCTTTAATAAATGACTGCAAAATTTTAAATAATGTAATTTTAAATTTAGATAATAGTATAGCAATCATTTATATTAATTTAAATGGAGATTTAATCTTATGCAAATTAATTGATGATGAGCTTCAAAGTCCAATTTTATTAACTAAGTTAGTATCAAAATATAAATCAATTCAAATAGCATCCTTAAATAATATGTTAAATATTTTTTATATTAAAGAAGTAAATAATGTAAATGTATTATGTTTTAGAAGGCTAAATAATAAATTATTACTATCAGCTGATATCAGTATGGATACTTTAGATGTTAATCCAGAAATACCATATATTTTAAATGTTAAAGATAATAAGTTATTGGTAGCGTATGTAAAATTAGGAACACCTAATTATATTGGGTATAGATTATTTGATGAAAAAAAGAATAATTGGTCTGATTTTATAGTATTAGATGCATATCCGAAATTAATAGAAGATATTAATTTTATAAAAAATAATAAACATATAGCATATACTTATACTTTTAGAAAAAGTAATAATATAAACTTAGTATTTGGTGTTGGGGAGAATGATATAAGAAAAAGAATTATAGATGAGATGACAGAAAATGCAAAGTATACTGACATATCTATAATTGGTGATGATAGGCTTAATATAATAACTATAGATGAAAAAAATGCTAAGATAAGAGAAGTTAATAGTAAGGGCGAGGCTAAATTAAGTTTAGAAGTAAATTTACAGAATGTAGATAGTATAGAAAAATATTATTTTGAAACAGATAGAAAAATTTTAAAGAATACAATAATTATTATTAAAACAATTGAAGGTGAATTATATACTGATATAGATTTAATTGAAAATAATGCAGAAAAAATTAAGGTAGAAAAGGTAATTGAATTACCTCAAGAGCAGAGTGATTCTGTAGAAAGTGAATCTATAGAAAGTGATGTAATAATGACAGAAGAAGAGTTGAAAAATGAAATGAAAGAAAAGACAATAGATAAGGAATATGTGGATAAGCTTATAGACAAAATAACAGGTTATGAGGAAATTATTAATAAATTTATGAGTAAATTTACACAATTTGATGATGATAGAGAAGAACTATTAAATAATATAGATGATTTAAATGATCAATTAGAAGAGAAGAATATAAAAATAAGTGAATTTGAATCATTATTGATTGAAAGACAAGACATGTTATATACATATGAAAATGAAATTAGAGAACTAGAAAGAGAAAAAGAAGAGGTTAATATAGAAATTGAAAGTAAAGTAAATGAAATAGAAAGCTTGAAACAAAGTATAAGTAAGTATAAGCATGAAAATGAATATTGTAATAATATAATACAAACATTAGAAAATAATAAGGAAATTGATAAAAAGATAATAGAAGAAAATTTAGAAAAGATTAAGTTTTTAAGTGCATCTATAAGTAAATATGAAAATGATCAAAAGTATTACAATAATAGAATACAGGAGTTAGAAAGTAATAAGGAAATTGATAAAGAAACTATAGATATCAATTTAGAAGAAATAGGAAAATTAAATAAAGCTATAAATAAATATGAAAATGATATTAAAGATTACAATAATAAAATAGAAGAGCTTAATAATATATTAACTGAAAATAAAGAAGAAATAAATAGAGTAAATGAAATGAATGATCAATTAAAGGAAAAAAACAGTGAAGAAGTTAGTAGATTAAATAAGCTTCTTAATAAAATAAAGATAGAAAATAAAGAATATGTGGATGAGATTGATGAATTAAAGCTCCAATTAAGCAAGTTAAATGATATTATTGAAAATGCAAAAGAAGAAAAAGCTATATATGTAAATGAAATAAAAGTGTTAAATAATAAAGTAAGAGAATTAAATAGAATTCTTAGAAATGGATTTATGTAGTTAGTAATTTAATATATAAAAATAAAGGGGGAATATATCTCCCTTTATTTTATAGTATGCCAAAATATAAAATTAGTATTTAGAGATAATAAAAAATATTACTGGGAATCAAAATTTCCAGTAATATTTGATTTATAAGAGGTTATATTACACAAAATTATCTACATTCTCAATTATCTATAGTATTACTAGATAGAATAAGATTATAATTATTTATTACTTATTATATAAATTTCTAATTGCAACTATAAAACTTTCTATATCATTAAAATTATTAAAATATCCAGGACTAACCCTAACAGTGCCTATGCCTTCTGTGCCAATTATTTTATGAATAAGAGGAGCACAATGATAGCTAGTGCGTACGTAAATGTTTAATGAGTTTAAATATTGCCCAACTTCAGAACTATCGCGGTTATCAATATTAAATGATAATACTGGAGTTTTTAGTAAAGGGTTTGTTTCTCCATAGAGCTTTACGAAGGATAAGCTTTGTAATTCATTGGTTAAATACACCATAAGTTCAGTTTCGTGATGCCTAATATTACTAAGTCCTTTAGATAAAATAAATTTTACACCTTCATTTAATCCTATTATTCCAGGGGTGTTTAAAGTACCACTTTCAAACTTATCTGGCAAAAAGTTAGGTTGAATAAATGAGTCAGAATTACTTCCGGTACCACCTTCCTTTAATGAAGGAATATCTATATTATCGGAAATGTATAAACCACCTGTTCCTTGTAATCCAAATAAAGATTTATGACCAGGAAAAGCTAATAAATCTATGTTCATTTTCTTTACATCTATATCGATATAACCAATTGTTTGAGCAGCATCGACTATTAAGAAAATTCCTAATGATTTAGCTAAATTTCCAATGGCCTCAATATTTTGAACTGTACCCAAAACATTAGAACCATGATTTATTATTATGGCTTTAGTATTTTTTTTTACAGATTTTTTTATATCGTTTATATCTAAATATCCTAGTGAATTAACAGGAATTATTGTTGTTTCAACATTATTTTTTCTTAATGTATATAATGGACGTAATACTGAATTATGCTCAATCATTGTTGTTATAGCATGATCTCCAGGTTTTAATATACCTTTAATAGCTAAATTTAAAGCCTCAGTAGTATTTGAGGTAAACACTATGTTTAGAGGATTTTCTATATTTAATAACTTAGAAAGCCTTTCTCTACAATCAAATATTTTGACCTCGCATTGAATTGATAAATTATGAGATCCTCTGCCAGGGTTAGCACAATAATTTCGCAAGCAGTCATCTACAGAATTATATACTTCTGCTGGTTTTGGAAAGGTTGTTGCAGCATTATCTAAATATATCATAAATCCTCCTAATTTATATTATTGATAATTAAATGTCAATTTTTTCATAAACATATCGTTTTGTTTTTGTATTGACATATTTTTTATGAATTGCACGAATAGGTGCATTTTTATCTTTTATAATTTCTATAACATTATCTATTTTATCTTCAGATACTTCAATAGAACGTGCACAGCCTGCTGAAAGGCAACAAGGGGTTTGAATCATATAAATTTTTATTGATTGTTCTTTTAGTAATTTATATAAATACATGCTATAGTTTGCGGAATCAAAGGTTATTATATATACCGGTTTCTCAATCATTTTATCTCCCCCTAGTGTGATTTCTTATAATAGTATATTCATAGTATATAAATTCAGTGTAAGAAATGATAAGAAAAGTTCAATGGCTAGATAATAAAACCTATATAAATAAGCGAATTATATTTCTATTAAGTCAATAATATATATGAATTTTTTATAGAGGAAAAGATTATATAATCTGGTATGAAAAATTTAAACTGAATACAAAGGTTAATAAATACCTTTTTAAAGTATAGAAATAAACTTTTTAAAAAGTATTGCATTCGATTAAATAAGATAATATAATATTCATATGGAGGGATAAAAATGAAAGTACAAGGAAGTTTAAAACAATATCTAAAATGGCTAATAGGGAGTTATATAGTAATTGGAATACTATTATTATTTAATAGTAAACTAATTTTTGATTTTTCATTAAGTTGTGCAGTCTTAATAATACCGTTTGTATTATGTACAATTGGATATGGTGTAATTACATTAAATAAAAAATACATAACTAGCGGTATTATAGTAGGGATTCTATATGTTGTAGCAATGGTAGGGTTTAGTCCAATTATAATGCCAAGTGCTCATAGAAATTTAATTGGAGATGTTGAAGAAATCGAGTTTACAAGCAAGATAGAGCATATGGATTTAAATCAATTACCAATTATAGATAAGGAGTTAGCTTATAAGCTTGCTGATAAAAAGTTAGGGGAGATACCTAGCTTAGGAAGTCAAGTTACAATAGGGGATTTATCATTGCAAAGTGTGAATGGTGAGCTTTATTATGTTGGACCATTAGAGCATTCTTCATTTTTCAAATGGTTAACTAATCATGAGGGAACTAAAGGATATATAAAAGTTAGTGCTACAAATCAAAATGATGTACAATTGGTAACTGAATTAAATGGGGAAGAAATACATTTAAAATATATTCCATCAGCATATTTATTTAGTGATTTAGATAGACATGCTTATTTAAAAGATATGACAGCAGGTCATACTGATTATACTTTTGAACTAGATGATGATGGAAGACCTTACTGGGTAATAACAAGATATGATAATGCAGTAGGATTAACAGAACAAAAAGCTATAGGAACAGAAATAATAGATGCTCAAACAGGTGAAACTAATATTTATGATATTGAAAATACACCAAGCTGGGTAGATAGAATACAGCCTACAAGTTATATAAATAATTATTTAAATAAGTGGGGAGAATTAGTTCATGGTATATTTAACTTTAGTGATAAAGATAAATTAAAAACTACTCCAGGTATGAATATTATATTTAACGATGATATTTGTTACTATTATACAGGAATTACTTCTGTAGGTAATGATGAGGGGTTAGTTGGATTTATGTTAACTAATACTAGAACTGGTGAAACTACAATGTATAAGACTGCTGGTGCCACAGAAAGTGCAAGTATGAAGTCGGCAGAAGGAAAAGTACAACAATATGGTTATACAGCAACGTTCCCATATTTAATTAATATACAATCTGAACCAACTTATTTCATGACTTTAAAGGATTCAAATGGACTTGTTAAACAATATGCTATGGTAAATGTAAAGAATTATAATACAGTGGCAGTTGGAGATACATTGCAATCAACTCTAAACAGATATTTAGAAGCGTTAACTAATACAAATATTTCTTTAGAAGGAAGTAATAGTGAAGAAGCTTTATCAGGTGAAGTTGAAAGGATTGGTTTAGTAGTTAAAGAAGGAACAAGTATTTATGATATTAAATTAAAAGGAGAAGATAATTTCTTTACTGTATCAACTGAAACATCAAGAGAAGTTGCTTTAACACAAGTTGGAGACACTGTAGCTATTAAATTTATACAAGTTGGTGATGGACAGTATATTATTACTAATTCTTTCGAGAATTTATCTTTAAGAGGTAATATAGATAATAATAGTGAATCCTCTTTAGAAGAAGCAGGTAAAGCAAATGATAATAATGATTTAAATGTACAAGAGGATAATACTGAAGCAGCAACTGATATACAATAAATAAAATATAAATTTTAAGTAACTATCAAGGTTATACTTGATAGTTACTTTGTTTTAAAATTGATAAAAAGTTAAATAAAATTTTTGCAGTAAGTCCCCAAATAACATACTCATTATAAGTATAAAACAAAATTTCATAGGAACCTGTTTTAAATTTATAATCTTGCTTGCTTGGAATTAAATCATAAGGAAAATTATCATGAGGTGTTATATTAACTTTATTAATATATTTAGTAGGCTTATGATTTAATAAGTATTGTAAAGGAACTAAAAAAACCTTTTCAACTTCAGTAGAGTTAATGGATAAATTGTTTAAATTATTTATTGTTATTAAATAAGGATGAATTAGTATATCAAATGGAGAAATAAATAAATCTAAAGGAGATATAATATTTATATCATTTTCACAAAGCCCAATTTCTTCGCATGTTTCTCTTATTGCAGTATCTAATGGATGTTCATCTTTTTCTATTTTACCCCCAGGAAAGCAAATTTCACTTGGTTGGCTTCGAAGTGTTTTAGCCCTAATTTCAAATAAAATGTGGGGTTCATCATTGTAATTAACAATTGGAATTGTAACTGAGGCACGTTTGAAGTTTTCCCAACCATTAATATAAGGCTTGTAATTTGAAAAAATGTTGTTTATAGTATTACTCATAAAAATCACCTAATTATTTTTATTAAAAAAATATATATTATATTCAAATAAAATTATAAATTCATTACTAAAATAAAAGTATACTAAAAAATAGTATGCTATGTCTAGGAGTAATAAATGCACAAGATATGGACAGTAGATGATATAAAATTAGTTATTGATGAAATAGCTAGTAGATGGAATTATCCATGTAATATAAAAATTGAAATATCAAAAAGAGCTACAAAAAGAATGGGAGCATTTTTTTATAAACGTAATGGGAATAATATTATACCAATTAAGTTTGTTTTTGCTTATACATTAATAAATGGTAGTTACTCAAAAGAAGTGGTTAGAGAAGTAATAATTCATGAATATTTACATTATTATTGCGATTTGAGCACAAATAAAAGCAATGGTCATAATAAATTTTTTAAGAAATGTTGCTTAGCTAGTGGTATCTCAGATAACACTACTTTTAAATATTTTAATGAAGAAAATAATAATAAAAAATATAAATATAAGATATATTGTAGTAAATGTAGAAAATTAGTTTGTGTACATGTAAGAAAAGATGCTACTATAAGGAAGGTTAGCTCTTATATATCCAAGTGTTGTAATGCTAGGCTTTACTGTGATAATCTTATGTAGTATATTAAAAGAGTTATAAAATAGAATAGTGTATAAATAAAGGAGAATCAATAAATGAGTGAAAATATAAAAAAGAGCGAAAATGAAGAAGTTAAAATCATGACTTTTTTAGATGAAAACGGAAATAAAGTTGAATTTGAAGCAGTTGCAAGAATTTTTTTAGGTGAACAGGAGTACTTACTGTTAGCACCAGTAGAAGAAAAAGATAGTGAAGATATTTACGTATTTAGAATTGACGAAGTAGATGGTAAGCAAGAATTGAATTTAGTTGAAGATGATAAAGAGTTCATAGCTGTTAAAAAAGAATATAATAAACTATTATACTAATAGTATGAGGAGAAAGAACTGTGCAAGAATTAGAAATTGTTAAGATTTTAAAAGAAAATGATTTATCAGATGTAGAAGTTTTAAAAAATACAGAAGAATATATTTTAGTGAATTTCTACTTTGATTTTGATAAAGATTTACAAGATGCCGCAAAAGCTTATGCAAATGAAGAAAGTAAAGAAGAGGAATTTAGTGCTAAATGGTATAGTGAATACTATTTCCCATATCTTTATGATTTTGCAAATGATGAAGTTTTAGAAGTAATTGAGGAAATAATCGAATCTCTTGATCTTGAAGGAGAAATGATGGCATTCCAAATGACTGAGAAAACAAGTGATTATGTTCAATTTATGGCATTATTTACAGAAGAAGAAAGTAATGTTGCTATTGAAGAAGTTGTAAGAGAATATTTGTCTAAATAAAAGAAAAAATAGGTTAATATTTACATTGCATTTTGATTAAAATTTGATATAATTAAATCATGAAATCCTGAGATGTGCGTTTAGCTTATGATGTTCAACCTACATTATATTTACGGGATTTGCAACACATTTGTGGATGTCGGGCTTCCGATTTAGTAGAAGATGGCTGAAGCAAGTTGAGCAGAACCCACCTGCGAGCTGCAGGTGTGAATATTTAAGCGACCGGCATGTTGGGAGATAGTTTTAAAATAAACACCTCATTTATATGAGGTGTTTTTTTTATTCTAAGCAGCTTTTGACTTTTTGATAGCATATTTTCTTGAATGTTTCTTTTTATAATTTTTATATATGAGATGTTGATATCTCCATACGTGCTTGTCTAATATTTGAGATATGTATACAATAAGAGAATTTGTTGGGGATAAAAATTTTAAAAGAAAGTTTAAAGTTAATTTTTCTATAACAATTGTCCTTTTTAGTTGCTTTTTATTCATAAAAATACCTCCTTTGTAATTTTTTAACAGTATATGAATTATTATATCATATGAACAAAGGAAGTAAATTATTTAATATATACAAAAAAATACAAAAAGTGATTACATATACTTGTATGTATCTTAATTTTAAAATTGTAAAGACTAAAATATGTAATTATAAATGATATATGTAATTAATTTGGCGAAAAAAGTTAAAAATTAAATATTAAATCTTTGAGTTGATATTAAAAAGAAATAAATGTAAAATAAGTATTAGTAAGATTTTAAATTGTTTATAAGGAGAAAGGAAGTAAAAAATGGATTATACAAAAGCAAAAATGGATGATGTAGTAGTTAGAATTAATGAATTATATAAGAAGAGTAAGGAAGAAGGATTAACAGAATTAGAAAAGGAAGAACAACAAATTCTAAGAAGAAGATATATAGATAGTTATAAGGCAAATCTTAGAGCGCAATTAGAGGGTGTTGAACTTAAGAATAAGAAAAAATAGAGGGTGATTAATATTGTCAGTTACTGTAGAGAAATTAATATCAGATTTTGATTTGGAAGTTTTAGTTGAAGGCGAAAAGGATGTAAAAATACCTGTTAACGATATAAATAGACCTGGTTTACAGTTAGCTGGTTTTTATAATTACTTTGCACCAGAAAGAATACAGGTTATTGGTAAAGCTGAATGGAGCTTTTTAGATGATATGGGAATTGAACTAATGAGAAAAAGGGTTAATAAATATTTTAGTTTCAATTCAAAATGTGTCATTATGACTAGAGGCTTAGAACCGCATAGTGAATTCTTAAAGGTAGCTAAAAAAAGCAAAACATGGCTTTTAAGGACAAACGTTGTTACGACAAAGTTTATAAGTAAGCTAACTATGTATTTAGCAGGAAAGCTTGCACCAGAAACAAGATTGCATGGTGTGTTGGTTGACGTATATGGTATAGGTATTTTAATTACTGGCGAAAGTGGAATTGGCAAAAGCGAGACTGCACTTGAGTTAATTAAGAGAGGACATAGATTAGTATCAGATGATGCTGTTGATATAAAAGAAATAGATGGGAGCCTTATTGGTACATCACCAAGAATAACAATAGGTATGTTAGAGGTAAGAGGAATAGGTATAATTGATATTTCTTCATTATATGGATTAAGCTCTATTTTGCCTTCAAAGGATATAAATCTTTTAATGCATTTTGAGCATTGGAAAGATGATGGTGATTATGATAGGTTAGGAATCGATAAAGAAACACAAGAAATATTAGGAGTAAAGGTTAGAAGGTTAAGAGTACCTGTAAGGCCAGGAAGAAATATTGCTGTTATTATAGAAGCAGCAGCAGGTAATTACAGGCATTCATTAATGTCAGATGTTACTCCGGTAGATATTATAGAGCAAAGAATGTGTGAAATTAACGAGGAAGAATAAGGAGGGCTAGTTATATGAGTAATGAAATAAAAAATAATGCATGGTTAAAATATAGTGGTGCAGAAAGAGAGAAAATTTTTGATTTCTGTGAAGGGTACAAGAATTATTTATCAGTGGGAAAGACTGAAAGAGAATGTATACATGAAGCTATTAGGCTTGCAGAAGAAAAGGGATATAGAAATTTAGCTGATATAATCAAAAACAATGAAGAGATAAAGGCAGGGGATAAAGTTTATGCTAATAATAAGGATAAAACTTTAGCTTTATACTTAATTGGAAATGATAGTATAGAAAATGGAATGAGAATAATAGGTTCTCATGTAGATTCACCAAGAATAGATTTAAAACAAAACCCATTATATGAGGATGGAAATTTAGCATTAATGGATACTCATTATTATGGTGGAGTTAAAAAATATCAATGGGTTACATTACCACTTGCATTACATGGGGTTGTAGTAAAAAAAGATGGAACAAAAATAAATGTAGTTATTGGAGAAGATGACAATGATCCAGTACTAGGAATTTCAGATCTTTTAGTTCACTTATCAGGAGAGCAATTACAAAAGAAAGCAAATGAAGTAATTGCTGGAGAAGATTTAAATGTTTTAGTTGGGAATATTCCACTAGAAGGAAAAGAAAAAGATGCTGTGAAGGAAAATATTTTAGTTCTTTTAAAGGATAAATATGACTTTGAAGAAGAAGATTTTATTTCTGCTGAATTTGAAGTTGTACCTGCTGGAAAGGCTAGAGATTTAGGATTAGACAAGAGTATGGTAATGGGATATGGGCAAGATGATAGAATTTGTGCATATACATCTTTAATGGCATTACTAGAAGTTGATTCTGTAGAAAAAACATCTGTAATTTTATTAGTAGATAAAGAAGAAGTTGGAAGCATTGGTGCAACAGGAATGCAATCTAGATTCTTTGAAAATTCTGTAGCAGAAGTTATGGATAGAATGGGAGAATATAGTGAATTAAAGCTTAAGAGAGCTCTTCAAAATTCATTGATGTTATCAGCTGATGTTACAGCTGCATATGATCCAAATTATCCAGGAGCATGCGAAAAGAAGAATACTGCTTACTTTGCAAAGGGGTTAGTATTTAGTAAATATACTGGTGCAAGAGGTAAGAGTGGTTGTAATGATGCAAATCCTGAATTTATTGCATGGTTAAGAAAAATAATGGATAAAAACAATGTATCTTATCAAACAGCTGAACTTGGTAAAGTTGATCAAGGAGGCGGAGGTACAATTGCCTATATTTTAGCTCAATATAATATGGAAGTAATAGATTGTGGTGTAGCATTACAAAATATGCATGCACCATGGGAAGTTTCTAGTAAAGTAGATATTTTTGAAACTAAGAATGGATATAAAGCATTTTTAGTAGAGGAATAATTAAAAGGTGTCGATATAATCGGCACCTAAATTTATTTGAAATGAAATAAGGTAGGATATATATAATTACAAAGATAGTTACATTAGATTCAATTCCTACTTGGAATGAAGTGATATAATAAAAATTATTATATTAATATTTGAAAGTAATAGTATTAGAGAATATATATGTTGATGAGGTATGAAGGTTTTGTTTTAAACAGCTTCTTCATACCTCATTTAAGTTTAAGATTAAATGTTATTTGTTATATGACATTGTCAATTGATAAACGTAAATATTAAAAATTAATTACAATTAAGTTTATCTAGGAATTTTTTTAAACGTTCTTCTTCAATAGACATAGAACCTAATATACCATGTTTTTTATCATCGCCTTCATAACCATGAGAATCTGATCCACATGAAGTTATTATATTCTTTTGATCTACTATCTTTAAGAAATTTTTAGTATCTTCAGGTGTATTAAGTCCGTAGATACCTTCAATACCATCAAAGTCTAAATGAAGAACATCTAAAACATTAAGCTTTTTTAATAAAACTGGATGAGCTAAGACTACAATAGCATTATAGCTTCTTAATAACTTAATACCTTCTTCTGCATCTAATTTGTTTGCTGGAACGTAAGCAGGACAATGATCTCCTATAAAGTTATCGAAAATATATTCTTTTGTATAATTATATCCTGCATCCATGATTGCTTTAGCTATATGTGGTCTAGCAATAGTATCTTTTCCATTTTTCAAAACATCATTAACATCTATTTCAATATCATTAAATTTTTTTAGTCTTCTCACAATTTCATGTGCACGTTCAATTCTTTTAGTTTTTAAGTCTTCTAAGAAATGATTTAAGTCTGGATTTTTATAATCATCACCTTTGAAATATCCGAGTATATGAACTGTTTCACCTTTATATGTAGTAGATAATTCTACTCCAGGAATGAAATGAATATCTAATTTTTCTGCTTCAGCATTAGCTTCCTCAATTCCAGATACTGTATCGTGATCTGTTAATGCTAAATATTTAACACCTCTTTCAAAGGCCTTTTTAACAACCTCACTAGGTGAATATCTACCATCAGAAGCAGTAGAATGTGTATGTAAATCGCATTTAATCATAATAAAATTAAGACTCCTTTCAAGTAAATGTTTTGTAGTATATAAAGCTATGATATAATTTATTCATTAATAATGCAATAATTAAGAAATAGATTAGTTGTAAATTAAATTTTAAGAAAAATCAATTATTATTAATTTATGTATTTATGAAAAAAAATATATAATAAGTATTAGATTAAAAATAGTAGGAGAAAAGTATGTTATTAATGATAGATAATTACGATTCATTTGTATATAACCTAGTTAGATATTTTGAAGAATTAGGTGAAGAAATAAAAGTATTTAGAAATGATAAAATTGAAATTGAAGATATAAAAAATATGAAGATTGATGGGATAGTAATTTCACCTGGTCCAAAATCGCCAAAGGAAGCTGGATTAAGTTTAGAAATAATAGATAATTTTAAAGGTAAGTTACCTATATTAGGTATATGCTTAGGACATCAATGTATAGGAGAGTATTTTAATGCTAATATTAAAAAGGGAAAAGAGCCTGTTCACGGTAAAATGTTTTACATAAATCATAATGAAGATGATTTATTTATAAATGTGAAAAATCCATTAAGAGTTACAAGATATCATTCATTAATAGTTGATAAAGCAGATTTGCCAGAGTGTTTAGAAATTACAAGTGAAACTGAAGATGAAGTTATCATGGGAATAAAACATAAGGATTATGATATTTATGGGGTTCAATTTCATCCTGAAGCAGAGATGACAGAAGAAGGACATAAGATACTGCAAAATTTTATAAATATAACTAAAAAATACAAAGAGAAAAATAGTGCTATAATGGAATGCAGTTAGGGGGACAAATGTGTTAAGGATAAGGGAGTTTAGTAGTGAACTAAATGCTTTTGAAGTTTACAATTTTTTTAAAAAAGATAAAAATTCAATATTATTAGATAGTTCAAAAGAAGATAAAAAATTATCAAAATATTCATTTATCGGATTAAATGATTTTATGATTTTTGAAGCTATAAACTCAAAATCATATATTGATGGAAAAGTAGTTCAAGGCGAACCATTTGAGGTTTTAGAAAGCCTAGTTGATAAATATAAATGCACTATAGATAATGATATTCCTTTTTTATTTGGAGCAATTGGATATATTTCATATGATGCAGGAAGAATGTTAGAAAAGTTACCAGATACATCTGAAGAGGATTTTATTATTCCAGATATTAGATTTGTTTTTTATAAGAATTTAATAATATTTGATTTAGAAAATAATAAAAAATATGTAACGGATATAGATGGTAACGATGAAAGAATACATAAAATCTTAAGAAAAATACATGAGTGTAACAAAATAGAAGAGGAAATAGTAAGTGAGAAAAGTGAGAATAAATTTTACTCCAATTTTATAAAAGAAGATTATAAAAACGCTATTTCAACATTGAAAGATTATATAAAATCTGGTGATGTATATATAGCAAATATGACTCAAAGATTTTGGTGTGAAAATGATGAAGAGTCTTTTTCTATTTATAAAAAGCTTAGAAGTATAAATAAAGCTCCATTTTCTGCATTTTTAAATTTTAAAGATTTTCAAATAATAAGTTCATCCCCAGAGAGATTTATACAAGTAAAGGATAATAAGGCTCATACAAGACCTATAAAGGGGACAAGACCTAGAGGGAATTCTTTTGAAGAAGATGAAAGAAATAAATTAGAGCTGATAAATAGTGAAAAAGATAAGGCTGAATTACTTATGGTTGTAGATTTAGAACGAAATGATTTTAGTAAGGTATGTAAGCCGCATAGTGTTAAAGTAACAGAAAATTTTAAGCTTGAAGAATATGCAACTGTATTTCACCTTGTATCAACAGTTGAGGGAGAATTAAAGGAGAATGTATCTGCAGTAAAATGTATTAAAGAGTGTTTTCCTGGGGGATCAATTACAGGTACACCTAAAATAAGAGCAATGGAAATAATAGAAGAGCTTGAGGGATTAAAGAGAAATATTTATACAGGTGTTATAGGATATTTTGATTTTAGAGGCAATTGTGATTTTAATATAGTGATTAGATCAATATTAAAAAAAGAAAATAAAGCTTATTTTGGTGTTGGTGGAGGAATTACTTATGACTCTATAGAAGAAGATGAGTATAATGAAACTTTAGACAAAGCAAAAGCATTAATGAGAGTGTTATAAAAGGTAGTTTGATATGAGAAAGATAACATATGGAAATGAAAGTATAAGAATTGATAATGGATTATTCTTTGGCAAAGGTGTCTTTGAAACAATACTAGTAAAAGAAGAGGCAATTTTTTTAGAAGAACATATTAAGAGGTTAAATAATTCAATTAACGAACTTAATATTGGTGAAGAAGTTGAAATTGACTATGTTAGTGACTTTATAAGAAGAAAAAATATAAAAAATAAAGCACTAAAAATAACAGTTACAGAAGAAAATTTGATATTTTCTGAGAGAGAAATAAAATATCAAAAAGAACATTATGAAAAGGGATTTATAGCTTATTTTACAAATGTTTTAAGAAATTCTACGTCAAGGATAGTTAATTTTAAAACTTTAAATTATTTAGAAAATATTATAGAATATGAAGTATGTCAAAAAAATGGATTTAATGAAGCTATTTTTATAAATGAAAAAGGTTATATATGTGAAGGCTGTACAAGCAATATCTTTATGATTAAGGATAAAATAATATATACTCCTGATATCAGAAATGGATTATTACCGGGAATAATCAGAAAATGGATAATTGATAACTTTGAAGTTATTGAAAAAAATATAACAAAGGAAGAGCTATTAAATAGTGATGAACTATTTTTTACAAATTCATTAGTTGGGGTTATAAAATGTGCAAAGATAGGAAATAAGAATTTTAATTGTAAAATAACACAAGAAATTAAAGAGCAATATGAAAAAGCAATAAATGGAGGCGCAGAAAGATGAATAAAGAAATGATAATGGAAGGTGTAAAGTTAATTTTAGAAGGAATTGGAGAAGATGTTAATAGAGAAGGATTAATTGAAACACCTGATAGAATAGCTCGTATGTATATGGAGATATTTGATGGAATAGGTAAAGATGCCAAGGATGTATTATCTAAAACATTTAGTGTAGAAAATAATGATTTAGTATTAGAAAAAGATATAACATTCTTTTCAATGTGCGAACATCATTTAGTACCTTTCTTCGGTAAGGCTCACATTGCATATATACCAAAAGGAAAGGTTGCAGGATTATCTAAGCTAGCAAGAACAGTTGAAGTTTATGCAAAAAAACCACAGTTACAAGAAAAGCTTACTACTGAAATTGCAGATGCAATAATGGAATATTTAGATGCTGAAGGGGCTATGGTTGTAATTGAAGCAGAACATACTTGTATGACTATGAGAGGTGTTAAAAAGCCAGGAGCAAAGACTGTAACTACTACATATAGAGGTGTATTTAGAGAAAATATAGATTTAAGAAGAGAAGTTATGAATTTTATAAAATAGTCTTTAGTAGTTAATAGTTAAGAGTTAATAGCTAAATAGGAGATTAGTTAATTTTAACTAGTAATTATTGACTTGGTAGAAAGGTATAGTAATGGAGAATATAGATAAGATACTTAATAATAAGCTGTATAAAGAATCTTTAGAAAAATTAAAGCTTTATGAAAAAGATAGGGAATTTTGCAATCATACTATAGAACACTTTATAGATGTTGCTAGAATTGCTTATATTATGGTGTTAGAAGAAAATATAGAGATTTCTAAGGAAGTTATTTATGCTATAGGATTATTGCATGATATAGGAAGAGTAAAGCAATATGAAGATGGAACAAATCATGATTTAGCAAGTGTTGAAATGAGTAAAGAAATATTAAGTGAAACTAAATTTGATAAAGAAGAAGTTAATATTATTCTTAATGGAATAGCAAATCATAGAAGCAAAAGCGATAATAAGCTAGAAGAAATAATTTATAGAGCAGATAAATTATCAAGACAATGTTTTAATTGTAAAGCTGGGAAAGAGTGTTACTGGAGTAAAGAAAAGAAAAACTTTAAAGTAGCATATTAATGAGGAGGATATGTGTTTGAGAATAGGAAATAAAGAATATAAATTAGGTGATAGAACATATATTATGGGAATATTAAATGTAACACCTGATTCATTTTCAGATGGTGGAAAGTTTAATGAAATAGAAGCAGCAGTAATACAAGCAAAGAAATTGGTGGAAGACGGTGCTGATATAATTGATGTTGGTGGAGAATCAACAAGACCGGGTGCAGAATATGTTTCAGAAGATGAAGAAATAAAAAGAGTAGTTCCTATAATTGAAGCTATAAAGAAGGAATTAGATATTACTATTTCAATTGATACATATAAAAGTAAAACAGCAGAAGCAGCAATTAAGGCTGGAGCAGATATAATTAATGATATTTGGGGAGCTAAATATGATAAAAATATTGCAAGTATTGCAGCAAAGTATGATACTCCTATAATATTAATGCACAATAGAGAAAATAAGCCTTATGAAAATTTAATGGAAGATGTAAAGAAAGACTTACAAGAAAGTATTGATATTGCATTAAATGCAGGTGTTAAAAAGGAAAATATAATATTGGATCCAGGTATAGGCTTTGCTAAAACTTATGAAGAAAATTTAATAGTAATGAATAATTGTGATATTGTAAAAGAAATGGGATATCCAGTTCTATTAGGTACATCAAGAAAGTCAATGATAGGATTAACTTTAAATTTACCTGTAAATGAAAGAGTAGAAGGTACACTAGCTACTACGGTTATTGGAATAATGAAAGGAATGGATTTCATAAGAGTTCATGATGTGTTGGAAAATAAGAGAGTAGCAGTTATGACTGATAAAATAATAAAAGCAAAGTAGGTATTAATATGGATAAAATATATTTAAAGGATATAGAGATTTTTGCAAATCATGGAGTTTTTCAAGAGGAAAAGACACTTGGACAAAAGTTCATTTTATCTTTAGAGTTATCATTAGATATTAAAGAGGCAGCAACTACATGTGATTTAACTAAATCAGTTCATTATGGAGAGCTATGTCATCAAGTTATTCAAGTTTTCCAAGAGGAAAGTTTGGACTTAATTGAAAGTGTAGTAAATAAAGTTGCTAACTTTATATTAGATAATTATTCAATGGTAAATGGAGTTAAAGTTCTGTTAAAAAAGCCGTGGGCACCTATAGGAAGACATTTAGATTATGCTGCAGTTGAAATAAATAGAGAAAGACATATTGCTTATATATCAATGGGAAGCAATATGGGAAATAAAGAAGAAAATTTAAATAATGCAGTTAAAAAGCTTGAAGAGATTAATGGAGTTAAAGTATCAAAGGTTTCATCTTTTATTACAACTGAGCCTTGGGGAAATGAAAATCAAGATGAATTTTTAAATGGAGCATTAAAGATAGAAACTTATTTAACGCCTAAGGAGCTTATGACTGAGCTTTTAAGGATTGAAAGTGAACTTGGTAGAGTAAGAGAAATTAAATGGGGGCCAAGGGTAATAGATTTAGATATTATATTATTTGATGATATTGTAAGCAATGACGAATTTGTTATTATACCTCATCCATTAATGCATTTAAGAGATTTTGTTTTAACTCCGTTAAATGAAATTGCTCCATATGCATTACATCCATTAAAAAACAAAAGAATATTTGAACTTTTAGAGAGTTAAAAAGAAATTGCTACCGAAAATATTTCCATAATAGATTTATTTTCGGTAGCTTTATTTAATGAGAATTATTATGAACTTTTAGTTGTTTGAATTTGTTTTATTAATAATATATACGCAAAAAGAGTATATATTATCTCGAGCGGGAACATTATCCATGGTTATTATATCTTCTTGAAGATTACCATCCCATGGGAAAAGTGTTACAGTATTTTTATCATATACATTTATTACATATTTATCATTACTGTTATCATCAAATTGAATTATTAATTTATATTTTACCTTAGCGTCATCCAAATCTAATTCACTTACATAGTTATCATTATTTAAGGATTCTAAGAATGCAGGTAAAACATCTAAGTCTTCCTCTGATACATCATGATATTCATAAAAGTTTACATCAAAAACTTTAAGTGAATAACTTTCATTATTTTTAATCTTTTTATATATTTCATTTGAATAGTAATAAAGATTAGGTTTACTTTTAAAGTTTATGTACTTAGGGTCGTTAAAAACACAGCCAGATAAAAGAGTTACAAGTAATAATATAATTAATAATTTAATGTTTTTCATTTTATCCTCCTAAAAATAACTATATAAATAATTATTCTATAAATAATATTTTTAGAACATAATAATATGTAAATAAACTTTTAAATAATATTATGTGAAAAAAGTAATAATGTGTAAATTTTGGTAATAGTATAATTTGTAAGCAATAAATTAGGTAGGAAAGTTAATGAAAATAATTGCGACATTAGGACCAAGCACATCTAATAAAAAGGTTATTGGAGAGTTGATAAATTCAGGAGCTGATACTTTAAGACTAAATTTTTCTCATTTCTATGAAAAGCAATTTCAAGAAATGTTATCAATAGCACGAAATATAGATGAAAATATAAAAATAATGGCAGATTTACAAGGGAAAAAAATTAGAATTGATGAAAAATTAAAAGAGACATTTAAAATATATACTAATGAAATAGTATATTTTTGTGGAAATGATGCTTATAACTTATTTAGTGAAGGAAAAGATAAAATCAAGATTATTCCTTTAAATATTAATTCAGAAATCATAGAAGATAATGAAGTTAATAAAATTTCAATGAAAGATGGAACTATAAATTTTGAAGTAATAGATAAAAATAAGGGATTCATAAAAGTAAGAGTAAAAGATGATGGCGTGATAAGGGCAGGGAAGGGCTGTAATGTTCCAGGAATAAACTATAAGTATAGTGAATTAAGTAAAAAAGATAAGGAAAGCTTGAAATGGGCGATTAATAATAATATAAAAATAATATGTCAATCATTTGTAGAAAGTAAAAAAGAGATAAATGATATAAAGAAATATATAGAAGATAACAATGGAGATATAGAAGAAATAAAGATATTATCAAAAATTGAAACAAGCACTGGATTAGAAAATTATGAGGAGATAATGGAGTGTTGTAATGGTGTAATTATAGCGAGGGGAGACTTAATACCAGAGTGTGGCATGGTAACTTCAGTTGAAGAGGAATTTGAGTTATTAAAGAAATTAAAAAAGTATAAAAAAAGTAAAGAAATAATAATAGCTACACATATTTTAGATAATATGAAAAAAGGTACGTTGCCTACTATTAATGAATTAGAAAGCATATATACATTTATAAATATTGGAGCAACTGGCTTTTTATTAGCAGGAGAAACCTCCATTGGCAAGTATCCAATAAAAACTGTAAAATTATTAAGTGAATTAATGAATTTATATAAAAAATAATGTTTGTTAATGAATAGACAAATAGCCTTAAAGTGGGTATTATAGTAATGTAATTCATATACTAAGGAGGAATTTTAATGAGTGAACAAGAGAAAAATCTGCGTTGGTATAATTTAGCGATGATGGCTTTTGTATCAGTGTGGGGGTTTGGTAATGTTGTAAATAACTTTGCCAATCAAGGATTAACTGTTATCGTATCATGGGTATTAATAATAGCATTATATTTTGTACCTTATGCACTAATGGTTGGAGAATTAGGATCAGTTTTTAAAGAAAGCAAAGGTGGAGTAAGTTCATGGATAAGAGGAACTTTTGGAACAACGCTAGCTTACTTTGCAGGATGGACTTATTGGGTAGTTCATATACCATATTTAGCTCAAAAACCACAAGCTGCTTTAATAGCATTAGGATGGACAGTAAAGCAAGATGGTAACTTTATAAAAGATATGAGCCCTATGGTAGCTCAGTTATTAACTTTAGCCGTGTTCTTATTATTTTTATGGATAGCATCAAGAGGTATTACTTCTTTAAAATTAATAGGAACAATTGCAGGGACATCAGTATTTATTATGTCATTGCTATATGTTGCATTAATGCTTGCAGCACCATCTATAAGAGGAATACAACCTGCTACAGTTGATTTTAGTTTTAAAAATTTAATGCCTAATTTTAATTTCTCATATTTTACTACGTTGTCAATGTTAGTATTTGCGGTTGGAGGAGCTGAAAAAATATCTCCATATGTAAATAATATGAGAAAACCAAGTAAGGACTTCCCAAAGGGAATGATAGCATTAGCTATAATGGTTGCTGTTTCTGCATTGCTAGGATCAATAGCAATGTCTATGATGTTTGATGCAAATAATATTCCAGCAGATTTAAAAATGAATGGCCAATATTATGCATTCCAAATGTTAGGGGAATACTATGGAGTAGGAAAATTATTTATTGTTATTTATGCATTATCTAATTTATTAGCGCAAATTTCAGCACTAGTATTTTCTATAGATGCTCCACTTAAAGTTTTATTAGCGGATGGCGATAAGAGATTTATTCCAAAGGCATTAACAAAAACTAATAAGTATGGAGCACCTATAAATGGTTATATTATGACAGCTATTTTAGTTGGAATATTAATAATAGTACCAGCATTAGGTATTGGAGATATGAATTCATTATTTGATTGGTTATTACAATTAAACTCTGTAGTTATGCCTATGAGATATCTTTGGGTATTCTTAGCATTTATTGGGCTTAAAAAAGCTGCTGACAAATATAAGTCTGATTATAAGTTTGTTAAAAATGATAAGTTTGCAATGGCAATTGGAATATGGTGCTTTGCATTTACTGCATTTGCATGTATTATGGGTATGTTCCCAAGTGGAGTAGAAACTTTTAGTGGACAATGGTGGTTCCAAGTGATTTTAAATGTGGCAACACCTTTTGTACTAATTGGTTTAGGATTTATTTTACCTATTATAGCTAAAAAGACTAATAAAAAAGAATTAGCTTAACTAATTTCCTTTCTTAACATTTAATTAATAAATTATTTATAAAATGTATAAAGTATTAATAACCGCTTTAAAAAATATTTAATAACTTATGTTGCAAAGTTTAAAATTTAATAGTATAATGAGTACATAAATTTAAAGATTATTGTGTAAATGAGGTTGAGTTTAATGAATACTTTTAAATCGATATTATGGACAGTATTAGGAATAGTTGTTTTTATTGCTATAATAAAGTTTTTTATATTCCTTTTACCTTTTATTATTGTAATCGGAATAGTAGGATACATAGTATTTAAATGTAAAAAAGCTTTTAATAATAAAAAAAGAGAAAATGAATCATATAATTATTACAATAATAATCAAAATAGTTATGAAGAAAGTAATATTGATGATAGTGACAATGGTGAAATAATTGATGTTGATTATAAGGAAGTAGATAAATAAGAACAAAAGACTGCTCGATTAAGAGCAGTCTTTTTTGTATGATTTAAATGCAAGAATAAATATATATAATTCAAAAAAAGTTATTATAATTGATGTAATACTTAAAAAACCTGTAAAAAATGCAAGATTATATATATAATCCATCATATGAGGTTGAAAAAGTAAAAATGTATGATATAATATTGTTATTAATGTAAAAAAATACAAAAAATAAGGGGGCTATATCTATGAAAAAAATAAAAATGACGACTCCATTAGTTGAAATGGATGGAGACGAAATGACAAGAGTTATTTGGGGCATGATAAAGGAGGAACTATTAAATCCTTTTATAGATTTAAAAACTGAATATTATGACTTGGGGATAGAAAAAAGAAATGAAACTAATGATAAAGTAACAGTAGAAGCTGCAGAAGCTATAAAAAAATATGGGGTAGGAGTTAAATGTGCAACGATAACTCCAAATGCAGATAGAATCAAAGAGTACAATCTAAAAGAAATGTGGAAAAGCCCTAATGGAACAATTAGAGCTATTTTAGATGGAACAGTATTTAGAGCACCAATTACAGTTAGCTCAATTAAACCACACGTAAAAAATTGGGAAAGACCAATTACAATAGCAAGACATGCGTATGGAGATATTTATAAAAATATTGAAATGAAAATAGAGGAAAAAGGAAAGGCAGAACTTGTTTTTACTGGTGAAGACGGAAAAGAGGTTAGAGAAACTATTCATAACTTTGAAGGTCCAGGAGTAATAATGGGAATGCATAATACTAATAAATCTATTGAAAGTTTCGCTAGAAGTTGTTTTAATTTTGCATTAGATACTAAACAAGATTTATGGTTTGCATCAAAAGATACTATTTCAAAAAAATATGATCATACATTTAAGGATATATTTAATGAAATTTTTGAAGCTGAATATAAAAATAAGTTTGAAGAAGCTAATATAGAGTATTTTTATACGTTAATAGATGATGCTGTTGCAAGAGTTATTAAATCTAATGGTGGATTTATTTGGGCATGTAAAAATTATGATGGAGATGTTATGAGTGATATGGTAGCAACTGCTTTTGGATCACTTGCAATGATGACATCAGTTTTAGTATCTCCAGATGGATATTATGAATATGAAGCAGCTCATGGAACAGTTCAAAGACATTATTATAAACACTTAAAGGGTGAAGAAACATCTACTAATTCAATGGCTACTATTTTTGCTTGGACTGGAGCTTTAAGAAAAAGAGGAGAATTAGATAATAATTTAGAACTTGTTTCTTTTGCAGACAAGCTAGAAAAGGCTTCATTACAAACAATAGAGGGTGGAGTAATGACTAAGGATTTAGCTATGCTTACAGATTTAAAAGAAGTAAAAACCGTAAACACATATGAATTTATTAAGGAAATAAGAAGTAGATTATAAATTAAAAAAATAGACTGTGGTGCAATAAATATTTTTATTAGTCCCACAGTCTGAACCATATATTGGAGTTATATATGAGGCATAATTTATTATAGGAAACATAAAATAAGCTTGAAAGAAAAGGAGGTAATAAATAAATGTCTCATAAAAATAATAAAAATTCTAAAGACAATAAAAAATCTGGTCAAAAGACAAAGGCTGAATTACAAAAGATGAGAGTAGAAACAGCAAACGAAGTAGGTTATTCTAAAGAATCAAGAAAATTAGGTAAGGATCAACCTAGACCAGATAGTGCTCAAAAAATAGGGCAATAGTCACTACTAAAATTTAATAATAAAAACTTTAAAGATTAATAATATACATAATAAATGAATAATGTAAAAAAGAGTGTTTATAAACACTCTTTTTTATATGTGAAATAATAAAGTTAATTAACCCAGTTACCATTGGTAAAAATTTGAATAGTTTCACCGTTTTTATTAACTCCAGTTATTTCAAGATCTTTAGTTCCAATCATAAAATCAACATGAATAACTGAATTATTAACACCTATTTTTTCAAGTTCTTCTTCAGAATATTTATCTGCATCCTTTATACAAGATTCATAAGCTCTTCCAAATGCTAAGTGACAAGCTGCATTTTCATCAAACAAAGTATTAAAGAAAATTAACTTAGAATTAGAAATAGGTGAATCATAAGGCACAAAAGCAACTTCGCCTAAGTATTTAGCTCCTTCATCACTATCAAGCATTTGTTTTAATACATCATACCCAGTTTCTGCAGTAAAATCAACAACTTTACCATCTTTAAAAGTAATTGAGAAATTATCTATTAAATTTCCACCATAGCTTAAAGGTTTAGAGGAATAAACCACACCATTAACTCCTGTTTTCTTTGGAAGAGTAAATACTTCTTCAGTAGGCATATTTGCATTAAATGCTATTCCATTAACATCTCCTTCGGAGCCTCCAGCCCAAATATGACCTTCTGGAAGTTCAATATTTAAATCAGTTCCATTAGCAGATTTTAAATGTACGCTTTTAAAATTGTTGTCATTCATAAATTTAATTTTTTCTTCTAAGTAAGCATTATGTTTTTCCCAGGCCTTCACCGGATTTTCGGTATCAACTCTTACTGTTTTAAATATAACATCCCATAAAGATTTCATTGCTTCATCATCACTTGCGTTAGGGAATACCTTTTTAGCCCATGAAAGTGTTGGAACTGAAAGTACACACCAACGACATTTATTAGACATTGAATTATCATAGTATTCTTTTAGTGCTGAAGTTCTAGCTTTTTGAGAAGTACCTATTTTTTCAACAGGAATACCTTTTAATCCATCAGGATCACTTGCAGCGATTGAAATAAAGCAAGCTCCTTGTCTAGCATAATAATTATATCCTTCAGCCATCCAATCAGGGTAATCAGCGATAGTTTCTAAAGAGCTATTTTTTAGTTTTATTTTAGTTAGTTTTTGATCACCATAATGTACTATTACATCTTTAGCACCTGCTTTATATGCTTCTTCTGCAATTAGTCTTGCAAATTCTGCGGTTTCAATTGGTGATGAAATAACTAATATATTATCTTTTTGAATATTTACTCCCGTATTTACAGCTAGGGAAGCATATTTTTTTAATAAATCATTATTCATATATAGTTCTCCTTAAAATGTGAAATTATAATTTATAAATATATTATAACATTATAACAGAAAGTATAGGAATTTTATGTTTAAAAAAGCATATATGTTATAAATTATATGAAAATATATATCTGTATGTAGTTTTGTAATAAAACTGTTTTTTTGGTAAGTTTTTAAATATAATATAAAAGCATCTTTAACATTAAAATAAAGAAACTATTATTTATTATTTGTAGTATTATCAAGAGTTATTTATATAACAAAAAAAGTAATATAGTAGTAAGTGAAGTAGCAGAGTAAATCTCTGCTACTTCATTTTTATAGATTTAATTATATAATAACTTGTAAGAAGTTAATAATATTACTATAATTATTACTGCAAAAATAAAATTATATTGGCAATTTTGTATTTAACGAAGTTTATGCTGTACAATTATTAATATATAATTTTAAATGTTAAGTAACAGCTAAATTTATTATTAAAAAATTTTTATTTAAAGAAAAGGATAAAACAAATGAAAAATTTATTAGTTAACTTAGTAGAAAAAAATAAAAAATATACACAAGATGGTAAACTTGCATCATATATACCAGCTCTTTTAAAAGCAAATAGCGACCATTTAGGACTATGTGTATATGATATAAAAAATAATGAGGAATATTGGGCTGGAGAAAGTGATATTAAATTTACAATACAAAGTATTTCAAAGGTTGTTAGTTTAATCATTGCACTTAATGATAATGGAAGAGAAAATGTATTTAAAAAAGTAAACGTTGAGCCAACAGGAATGGGATTTAATAGTATAGTAAATCTTGAGATTAGAAATCAAGATAGACCATATAATCCTATGATTAATGCAGGAGCAATAGTAACAACTTCACTTATATTTGGAGAAAATGAAGAACATAAAATTCAAAGAATATTAAATTTCTTAAGAAGAGCTACAAATAATCCCAATATCTCAATAAACAATGAAATTTATGAAAGTGAAAAAGCTACTGGAGATAGAAATAGATCATTGGCTTACTTTATGAAAAGCTCTAATATTTTAGAAGGAAATGTTGAAGATATATTAGATCTTTATTTTAAGCAATGTTCAATAGAAGCTACTGCAAAGGATTTAGCAAGATTTTCAGCTGTAATTGCAAATGATGGTATTGCACCTTGGAATGATGAAGTTTTAATTTCAAGAGAGATATGTAGAATAGTGAAGACTATTATGGTTACTTGTGGAATGTATGATGCTTCAGGAGAATTTGCAGTTCATGTTGGTGTTCCAGCAAAATCAGGAGTTGGTGGAGGAATAATAGCTACAGTTCCTAGAAGATTTGGAGTAGGTATATATGGACCTGCATTAGATTCTAAAGGAAACAGTATTGGTGGAATACATATATTAAAAGATTTATCTGAAGAATTAGAACTTAGTATATTTTAATACAAATATGTTATAATTACTAAATAATAGTTAAAAATATAAAAGTAAAATACTGGAGGAAAGAATGGAAAGATTACTGATTTTAGATTCAAACAGTTTATTAAATAGAGCATTTTACGCAATACCACCATTAACAAATAGTGAAGGAATTCATACAAATGCTGTGTACGGCTTTACAAATATGTTATTTAAAATGAAGGAAGAAATTAAACCTGATTACATAGTTGCGGCTTTTGATAGAAAGGCACCAACATTTAGACATAAAGAATATGAAGATTATAAAGCTGGTAGAAAAAAAATGCCTCCAGAATTAGGAGAACAATTCCCTCTTGTAAAAGAAGTGCTTAATTTATTAGCAGTTAATATATATGAGATAGATGGTTTTGAAGCAGATGATATAATTGGTACTTTAGCTCAATTTGCAGAAAAGAATGGAATTGAAGTATTTATAGTTACAGGAGACAGAGATGCTCTTCAACTTGCAAGTGATAATATTAAAGTTGTTATTACAAAAAAGGGAGTAACAGAGACTGCTGTTTATAATAAAGAGGCATTTATTGAGGAGTTTGGGGTTACACCAACTCAATATATTGATGTAAAAGGCCTTATGGGGGATAAGTCAGATAATATTCCAGGTGTACCAGGGGTAGGAGAAAAGACAGCATTTAAGCTTATTTCTACTTATGGTTCAATGGAAGGAGTACTTTCACACATAGATGAAATTAGTGGTAAAAAGCTTAAAGAAAATTTAGAAACTTATAGTGAGCAAGCGATTTTTAGTAAAAAGCTAGCTACTATTATGACAGAAGTTCCAATAGAATTTGATTTAGAAGATATTAAAAGTCAAGAAAATTACAATAAAGAAGAGCTTAAGAAATTATTCTTTAAGCTTGGAATGAAGTCTTTATTAGCAAAGCTTCCAGGTGATGATTTAGAAGGTGAAGAAGAAGTAGCCAAAATAGAAATAAATGAAGTAACTACAATAGAAGGATTTAAAGAAGTATTATCAGTAAAAGAGGGAATAGCTTTTATTTCTTATAGTACTTGTAATGCAAATCTTTATTCTAAAATAGAATTAGATAAACTATATATAAACTATGGTGATAAAGTTAGTTTAATAGATTTTAAATTGATAAATATGGAAAATTCTAATGAAGCAATTAATCTACTTAAAGCTTTTATGGAAGATGAAAAAATAGAAAAAGTAATTCAAGATGGTAAAAATTTAGTTACAATATTAACAAAGCACAATATTGAAGTAAAGAAATTCATATTTGATACAGTAGTTGCAGCTTATCTTATAGATTCAGCTAAATCAAACTATCCTTTAGAAGTATTAATAAATGAATATTTAATGAAGGAAGTAAAAGGTGAAGGCGATGAATTAATTTGTAATGCTATGGCGAGTATGAAAGAGCTTTACGAATATTTAAAGGACAGGATAGATAAAGAAGGAATGGATGAGCTTTATTATGAAGTGGAACATCCTTTAATATCAATTTTATCAAGCATGGAAGCTATAGGATTTAATGTAAATAGAGAAAAGCTTGATGAACTTGCAGTTAAGTTTAAAGAAGAAATATCTAGAACGGAAAAAGAAATATATGAGCTTTGTGAAGAAGAATTTAATATAAGTTCACCAAAGCAATTAGGTAAGATTCTTTTTGAAAAATTAGACTTACCAGTAATTAAAAAGACTAAAACTGGATATTCAACTAATGCAGAAGTATTAGAAAAATTAATGGATAAGCATCCGGTGGTAGAAAAGATTATTTACTATAGACAAATAACTAAACTAAATTCTACTTATGTTGAAGGTCTAAAGAATGTTATAGATGAAGATGGAGCTATTCATTCAAGCTTTAATCAAACTGTTACAACAACAGGAAGATTATCAAGTACAGAGCCGAATCTTCAAAATATACCTGTTAAGTATGAAATGGGAAGAGAAATAAGAAAAGTATTTATACCACAAGAATCAACTGATGTGTTATTATCTTGTGACTATTCTCAAATTGAACTTAGAGTTCTTGCTCATATGTCAGATGATAAAAATATGATAGATGCATTCAATCATCATAGTGATATTCATACTAAAACAGCCTCTGAGGTATTTAAAGTACCAGTAGAAGAGGTTACACCTCTTATGAGAAGTAGAGCTAAAGCTGTTAATTTTGGTATAGTTTATGGAATAAGTGATTTTAGTCTTTCTCAAGATTTAAAAATAACTAGAAAAGAAGCTGCTGAATATATGGAAATTTACTTTGATAGGTATCCAAAAATAAAAGGATATTTAGAAAGTGTTAAGGAAGAAGCTAAGGAAAAAGGTTATGTTTTAACAGTATTAAATAGGAGAAGATTTATTCCAGAAATAAAATCATCAAATAAAATAGTAAAAGCTCTTGGTGAAAGATTAGCGATGAATGCTCCAATTCAAGGAAGTGCTGCAGATATTATTAAACTTGCTATGGTTAAAGTTTATAATAGAATAAAAAAGGAAAACTTAGAAAGTCAAATGATTCTTCAAGTACACGATGAACTTATTTTAAATGTCAAAGAAAATGAGTTAGAAATTGTTAAGGCATTAGTAAAAGAAGAAATGGAAAATGTACTAAAGATGTCAGTAACATTAGAGGTAGACACAAATATAGGAAATACATGGTATGATGCAAAATAGGGGGTAAAAATGATAAAGATAGGATTGACTGGAGGAATAGGGTCTGGTAAAAGTACGGTTTCATTCATGCTAAAGGAAGCAGGTTTTGAAATAGTTGATGCAGATATAATTGCTAAGGAAGTACTAGTAAAATACCCTGAGATTTTAGAAAAGGTTAAAGTTGAGTTTGGTGCAGGATTCTTTGATTGGAGAGGAGAATTTCGTAGAAAAGAATTCGGTAATCATATTTTTAGATTTCCAAAACAAAGAAAGAAATATGAGGAAATAATCCTTCCATATATAAAGAATGAAATTAATGATAAACTTGAAGAATTAGAAAAGAAAAAAACAAGTATTGTAATCTTGGATGCACCAACTTTAATAGAGAATGATTTGCATAAAGAAATGGATTATGTTATCTTAGTTTGGGTAGATAATAATACACAAATTCAAAGAGTAAGATCAAGGGATTCATTGATGAGAGAAGATGCAATTAATAGAATTAACTCTCAAATGCCTTTAGATATAAAAAAGGATTTTGCTAATATAGTTATAGAAAATAATGATACATTAACAAAAACGAAAGGGCAAGTTGATTTGCTAATTGAATTTTTAAGGTCTATTTAATCTATTTCAAAGTAGGGAGAGGGAATGAAATTTAAAAAAATTATTATTTGGTTAATTGTTTTTTTTGTACTTTTAGCTGGAGGAAGGTATATTATAAAAGAATATATTTATCCCTATAAATACAGCAACATAATAAATGAGTATAGTGCCAAATATGAATTAGATCCATATTTAGTATTAGCTGTAATTAAAACTGAAAGTAACTTTAATGAAAATGCGGAATCTAGCAAAGGAGCAAAGGGATTAATGCAAATAATGGATTCTACAGGAGAGTGGATTGCAGATAAACTTGAAGTTGAGAATTTTGAAACTAAAATGTTATTTGACCCAGAAATAAATATTGAGTTTGGATGTTGGTATTTAAATAATCTTCTGTCAGAATTTGATGATTTAAGCTTAGCATTAGCTGCATATAACGGTGGAAGTGGTAATGTAACTAAATGGCTTAATGATCCCGAATACTCTAGTGATGGTGAAAATTTAACATATATTCCTTTTAAGGAAACTAAAAAATATGTTGATAAAGTAAGTACGAGATATAACGTATATAAATTTTTATATGAATAAAAGGAAGCCGTAAGGCTTCTTTTTTTAGTTAATAGTTAGGAGTTAATAGTTAATAGTGAAGGAATAAATTCAGTTAAGCTGAATTTTAAAATATATTATTTAAGAAATTCCACTGGGGGTTTCTTCCTTAACTCTTAACTAAATATAAATTTCTTCGCAATTTATCCAAACTATGTTATAATCGTTTAGATAATTTTTAAAAAAGGTGTGAAATGATATGAAAGAAAAGGTAGAGTTTAAAGGTAGTGTTATTTTAAACCCAGTACCAGTTGTTTTAATAACATCTAAAAATAAAGAGGGTAAAGAAAATGTTTTTACTGTAGCATGGACAGGAACTTCACACCGTATATAAATACAGTATTTTTAGGAAAGGATGTAGTATATGAATAAAATTAATTTTAAAGGCAGTGTTATGTTAAATCCTACACCTGTAGTATTATTAACAAGCATTAATAAAGAGGGTAAAACTAATGTATTCACTATAGGATGGGTAAGTACTGTTTGTACCAAACCGCCTGTAATAGCTGTAGGAATAAGACCAGAAAGATTATCATATGAGTACATAAAAGAAAGTGAAGAGTGTGTGATTAATCTTACAACTAGAGACATGGTTAATATAACTGATTACTGTGGGGTTGTAAGTGGTAAAAGAGAGGATAAGATATCTAAATTAGGATTAAAACTAAATTCTGGTGTTGCTATAAATACACCATCTTTAGAAATTTCTCCAGTTGCATTAGAGTGTAAATTAAAATCTATAACTCCTCTAGGAACTCATGATATGTTTTTATTGGATGTAATGAATGTGAAGGTTAATGAGAATTTATTAGATGAGAAAGGGAAAATACATTTTGAAAGGGCTAATTTAATTGCATATTCACATGGAGAATATTTTGGACTTGATTCAAAGCCACTTGGATCATTTGGGTATTCGATACGTAAGAAGGCAGATAATAAAAAAAGAAAAAGAAGAGTTAAAAAGTAATTAAAAATTAAAGATATAGGGTTATCAGTAGAGTTATTACTTTATCCTATATCTTTTTTATTGGGTAAAATTAATTTATTTAATAGTAGTTTTTAGATAATTATTATGCCCATTCCATTTAATTTTTTCTATAATATCTGAAAGAATTTGTCTCTTGGTTTCGTGGTCAGAAACTAAAAGAAGCTCTATAGCATCATTGTAATCTTTTTGTGAAAATTCTTTATTAGAATTTGATAAGGTGATTATTTTAGACTTTATATCTTGTTTTTCTTCAGATAATGATTTTAGCTTTTTATTAATAACCATAGCTATATCATGGTTAGCTTCCGTTAGATTATCAAAAACATTTTCTATCTTTTTTTCATTCCTTTTTAATTGAGCTTTTAAATTTTCTATAGAGGCTTCGCTATTATTTTTTTATCAACAGTTGGAATTTTAAAGTTTATAAGATGATTTAATAATATTTTATAAAGCACATGATTGTTCTTATTGCTATTATTACAATATGAAACTCCATATTTTATCTTTCCAGTATAAATATAATAGTAATTTCTTGTACCATATTTATTTGTATTATTATAATTTATAGTTACAGGACTTCCACATAAAGCACATCTTAATATTCATGTAAAATAACTTACTTTTGAAGATTTAGGTATAGGTTATCGTGTTGTTTGCAACTGAATAAGTTGAGTCTTTAACCATAAGTCAGAAGTTATTGGAGCAAAATGCTTACTAACAGCCATGAATGTATCAGAAGAATTCCACTCTCGCTTTCCTTTTTTTATGGACGTGAATTATAAGTAATGAAGCCGCAGCCATTAGGCTCACCATATACAGGGATATTTTTTGAATTTAAATAATTAATTACATTCTCATCGCTTCTACAGTATATAGGATTGCCCAATATATATTTAACTGTAGATAATGACCATTTAATATTATGTTTATTTAGCAAATATTTTTGTATTTGATGGAGACTTTTATAAATCATATAGGTATTAAAAATTTCTTTTACTAAAGGAATATCATTATTTTTTTTTAATAAGAAATAGTTTTCCTATTTTCAATAACTTTAACTATATCATAACCAAAAGGAGCAATACTACCACCCTATTTGTCAAGTTTAGCGTTCTCTATTTTATTATCGTTTAAAATTTCATGCAGATAGAGCTATATATAGTGTAAATGATGTAGATGATTTACGGGAATATGATGATCAAGATAAAGCTTATATATTAAGCACAAGAAGCTTAAAGAATGGTGCCACGAGCAGTACAAAGCTTTAGAATTATATTATATAAATAAGGTATCTTATGAATAGATACAAGAAGAATTAAATTGCAGCAAAAAAATACACCAAGCAGATGTATAAATTCAGCCATTAGGGATTTAAGTATATTATTATTTGGTGTTGATAGCATAAAATTAGAAGATGTGGGGTAAATAAAGGGAAAAGATGGGAGTTTAATAGGGTTATTTAAATTATATAATGTTATTGTATCAAGTTATATGTTATTGGTCATATAACCTCTCATAAATTCTCAATATCCTTTTATAAAAAGCACTTAACAAGAAAAAGTTAGGTGCTTTTTGTTATATTTAAATGAAAAAGTGATTAAAAGTATATAAATTAGGTAAAATTTAACGCGGGTATTTTTTATATTAAATCAATAATATAAAGTGAAAATATATTATAGGTGGTGATTATAAATGAGAGCACTTTCAGAAGTAGAAAATCTATCTTTAGCAGCAATTTTGAAAATGGAATCTGATGGATTAGTTATGCAAAGAGCAATAAGTTCTTTAATATCAGATGAAGATTTAAAAAGACAGTCAGAAGCAAGTATATTAGCAACTGAAGGAAGAATTAAAGGAATCCAACAATTTATAGTTGAAAATAAAGTACCAGTTGTTAAGGAAGGATAGATATTATGAGAAATATGATAGGAAATTTAATAAAGAGTAATACAGATATAGATGATAAAAAAATAGCTTTAAGTATGCTTTCATCTGCAAAAGAAGCTGCAGATATGTATCTTAATTCTGCGTTAACAAGTAGTACACCAGAATTAAGAGCTATATATTCAGCATCTTTAACACAAATGGTTGAAGGACATACTGCGCTTACTGAATTAAGTTTAAATAATGGATGGATTAATCCATATGATACACCTATTAAACAGTTAACATGTTCTTATAATGAATCAATAAATACTATCAATGAAAAATAGTTAAATAATTTGATAAAAAGAACTCTAATAATAGGGTTCTTTTTGTTTTACATAAAAAAGTAAGTATTAAGAAATAAACCCTTAAGAAAATTTAGTAGGAGAAGTGATAAAATATATGATATTAAAGAGTTATAAGTATTGTGGAAGAAGACATAAAAAAGATATAAGTACAAAACAAGTGAAGCAGATAAGTTTAGATGGACAAAAGCATGGCAAAGAAAAAGACAAGAGGTAAATTTCTATTTCAGATATGTATAAGGAAGTTATATAACACAATAAAGAAGTATAACTATAATGACTTAGAAGTTCATCACATAGTACCTATTAAAGAAGATTATTAACTAAGATTAGAGGATAGCAACTTAATAACTGTATGTGAATATCATCATAAATTAGCAGAGAAAGGAACTATGCCAAAGGATGAATTATTGGATATCGTACAAGCACAAGAAGAGGAGAAAATACTTAGATATACTCCGAGTATTTTGACACTTTCAGAAGGGGCATTAGGACACCACGTGTTCATATCTAGAGATAAAATATTCCCACATCAGATTTTAAAATTTATTTTTAGGAAGGAGGCGAGTTATTTATTAGTAAAGCGACAGAAGACGATGAAGAAGAACTTATAATTACAAAGCTAAATAATCTATATAAAATAATAGATTATGAAAAATTTTGTTTATTTTCTGATACATTCATGAGTGAAATCGAAGAGTATAAATTAAATAAACAAGAACTTAACAGTAGTAATTTACTTAGATTATTATAATTATCAATAAATAAGTTTGTAATTTTAGATTATAAACATATATAAAGATAAAACTGCAAGATATATATAGTATTAACTCTAGATACTATAGAAAAAGGTAATCACTCTGTCTACATTTAGTGATTGCTTTTTTTATTTTCTTACGTTTCAAAAATATTTGTTAGGATAAAAGTAAATTAAAGTTGGATATATTACTTAAAATTCAATATATACAAATATTTACATAATAGGATTAGTATTATTTAGTTTTGAGAAATATACTTATAATTCATAAAGAATTGTTTTTAAATATGAAAAGTTAGAATTATTCAAAATATGTACAAAAATAGCATTGTTATGTAACTTATTTATTAATTTCTACATATTATATAATTAAGTAGATATTAAAGGGAGGATTGAGAAAGTTTGAATACTAAAGAGGAATTAAAAAGAAATATTAAATATGCTAAGGCATATATAATACTGCAAAGATATGAAAATTTATTTCAGCCTAATACTGCTTTAAGGATAGGCACAATTTTTAAAGATCTTTATAGACCTTATGTAGAAAATGAAAAATAAATTATTATAGAGGTGATATAATGAATGAAAATGAATTGCTATTTAAAATTATGAAATATATTTTTTATGCAGTAGAGCTTAATTTATATTTAGATAACTTTCCAACAAATCAAAAAGCTACAGATGATTATAATGAAGTTTCTAGAAAGTTAGATTTTCTAGTTTGTAAATATGAAAAATCATATGAACCATTGACTAACTTTGGCTCTGCTTCAATTGAAGCTCCTGAAAAGTGGACATCTAATCCTTGGCCTTGGGACAATAAATAAGGAGGGATGACTTAATGTGGTATTATGTTAAAACACTAGAATATCCAATAAATTTAAAATCTAAAGACTTAAAAATGGCAAAGTTTTTAATGTCTCAATATGGGGGACCAGATGGTGAATTAAGTGCAGCACTTAGATATCAAAATCAACGTTATACAATGCCAACAGGAAAATCAAAAGCATTATTAACAGATATTGCTACAGAAGAGATGGCTCATGTTGAGATGATTGCTACTATGATATATCAATTAATGTCTAATGCTACAAAAGAAGAATTAGTTGCAGCTGATTTGGGCGGACATTATACAGATCACGGTAGAGCTTTATATTACAGTGATGCACAAGGTAATCCATGGACTGCAACTTACATTCAAGCAAAAGGTGATGTGGTTGCTGATATTCATGAAGATATGGCTGCTGAACAAAAAGCAAGAGCAACTTATGAATGGTTGATTAATCTTACTGATGATGAAGAAATAAAAGAGATTTTACGATTTTTAAGGCAAAGAGAAATTGTTCACTTTCAAAGGTTTGGAGAAGCATTAATGGATGTGCAAGATAATTTTAGTACCGTTCCAGGTAAAATTTATCATGAAGAGTGTTTAGTAACTCCTCATCCGAATAAAGTCTACTATGATAGTTATTCAATTAGATAATTAACAATAAAAATAGTAATATTAAGTATTATATACCTTCTATTTATTAAGTAAAAATATGATAAATAGAAGGTGTTTTTTATTATTTTATTAATATAAGGATAGAGTTTATTTATATTCTAAAGTTTAATAATATGTATTGAATATTAATTATTAAAAATTCAAATAATAAATTTGATAAAAATATATTGTTTGGAGGTAAGATAAAATGTTTGAACACAAAAAACAACTATTACATGAAGTAAAGGTTGAAAGACCTAACCCACAATATGCAGTATTAATGCAAGAACAATTAGGTGGTGGAAATGGTGAACTTAAAGCAGCAATGCAATATATTTCTCAAAGTTTTAGAATAAAAGACCCCGAAATTAAGGATTTATTTTTAGATATTGGAGCAGAAGAGTTAAGTCATATGGAGATGGTTTCACAAACTATTAATCTATTAAATGGACATGATGTTAATAATAATGAAGTTTGTAATGGAGAAATTCAAACTCATGTACAATGTGGATTATCACCAGTACTTATTAACTCATCAGGTGCACCTTGGACTGCTGATTATGTTACTGTTACTGGTGATTTAGTTGCAGATTTATTATCAAATATAGCATCTGAACAAAGAGCGAAGGTTGTATATGAATATCTTTATAGGCAAATAGAAGATAAGGAAGTAAGAGCAACAATAGATTTTTTACTTAATAGAGAAGAAGCTCATAATGCATTATTTAGGGAGGCTTTAAATAAGGTGCAAAAGAGTGGTTCAAATAAAGACTTTGGAGTTACAGAAGATTCAAAGTTATACTTTGACTTATCAACACCAGGACCTTCACATGAAGCTCCAAATCCAACACCACCTTCATTTGAAAACCCTAGAAGATAGTATTTAGTGTAGAAAGTATATTAACTTAGTATAAACTAAATTTTAAAGGTATTATATTTAATAATTTATAGTGAATAAATAAGTTAATATTAGAAAATATTAATTAATGAATTTATAATACTGGAGGAATAGTAATGGCAAATTTAAATCAACTAGAATTACAAAATTTGCGTCATTTAATTGGTGCTCATTGTACTATTGAGAAAAAACTAGATTTTTATTCTAAACAATGTACAGATACAACATTAAAAAACATGTTGGCAAAGGATGCACAAGATGCAAAGGCTAACAAAGAAAAGCTAATGTTCTTTTTAGAGTAGGAGGAAAATATTATGCAAGAAAAGGAAATGATAAGTGATTATTTAGCAGGATTAAATGCAAGTTTATCAGGATATGGCAGTATAATTTCTCAGTGTGAAAATGAAGAACTACGTTCTACAATACAACTTATGAGAGATCAAGATGAGATTCGTCAATATGCTCTTTTCAAAATTGCTAAGGAAAAGGGATATTACATACCTGCACAAAAAGCAACAGATACTGAAATTGCTACAGTTAAGCAACAGCTTTCACAAGGATAATGCTTTTTATATAATAAAATACTATATTAGTAACTAAAAAGTATATTATAATTAAATGAGAATAACGTATTATTAAAAAGTTAATATGTGGTGTTTTTTAGTGCGCAATTCAAAAAAAATACAGAATAAAATTACAGGTAACTAGATATATAGAAATAATATATCTAGTTCTATTTTGTACAAAAAAACAAGAACGTATGTTTGCGATAAGAACAAATGCTTGGGATAAATAGTACAAATTATGAAAATAATGTTATATTTTATAAAAATAACCTGTTTGTAGGGTTGGAGAAAAATATAAACTAAGAAAAGATATTATAGATTTGATTCCAGGGCATACATGTTATATAGAACTGTTTTTGGAGCGGTATGGGTTTATTTTGGAAAAGAACCAAGTACGATAGAAGTTATAAATGATATAGATAAAGAATTAATAAATCTATTTAAAATGATAAAATATCATTCTCCAGAGATTGAAAGATTATTAGGGTATGAGTTTTCTAGAAGAGATATTTTTGAAGAGTATAAAAACTATAATATAAATTATTTAACTGAAATACATAGAGCTATTAGGTTCTTATATTTAATAACTCAAAGTTTTGTTGGTAAGGGGAAGACATATGGATATGGAACTACAACTAAACCAAGTCAAAAAGTATTTTATAAGAATATGTTAAGTGACATAAGAGAAAGACTAAGCAACACATATGTAGAGAATTTAAGTTTTGAAAAAATTATTGATAAATATGATAGAGATATAGCTTTTTCTTTTGTGATCCTCCGTATTTTGAAACTGCAGGATATGATAATAAGTTTGGAGAAAAAGAACATATCATTTTAAGGGACAAGCTTAAAATTTTAAAAGGTAAATTTTTGTTAACTATTAATGACCATGAAAAAGTAAGAGAATGGTACGAAGAGTTCAATATAAAAGAAGTTGAAGTTAATTATTCGGTTTCGAGAGCTGCAGAAGGAAGAGGTAAATACAGGGAGTTAATAATAACTAATTATTAAGACTAATATGATTAATTAGGGAAAACTGAATGAAGTAAGGGGGAAGTAGAGTGAAGATAAAAATAAAAAATGGTAAATTAATAATAAAGGTAAAAAAGAAAAATACAAGATAGTAAATTAATAAAAATACTTCTACATACATTATTTATTTGATATAATTTTATAGTTGCTAAAGCTAATGCTATATTAAAAAATTACTGTATTTATGTATGGAGTGGAACAGTATGTACTAAGCCTCTAATGTTATCAATATCTGTGAGACCAGAAAGACTATCTTATGAATATATAAAAGAAACAATGGAATTCACAGTTAACCTTCCAAGTAGTGATATGACAAGAGCTGTTGACTACTGTGGAGTTAGACCGGGACGTAAGTTTGATAAAATAAAAGAAATGAATTTTACAATGGTAGAGGGGACAAATGTAGATGTTCCATATATAAATGAATGTCCTATATCGATTGAATGTAAAGTTAAAAGTATAATTCCTCTTGGTACACATGATTTATTTATTGCAGAGGTAGTAGGCTCATATGTAGATAAAGATTTAATGGATGAAAAGGGGAAAATTCATCTTGAAGAAGCTGATTTAATTACATATTATCATGGAGAATACTTCAAAATGGATACAGAAGCCTTAGGTAAGTTTGGATATTCAGTAGCAAAAAAGCCAATACATAAAAAAGAAGTCAAAGCAAAATTAGATGATACTAAAGTAAAAGAAGTAAAGCAAAGCTCTATATTAAAAAAGAATTCTGAGGAAAAATCTGTAAAAAACAATAAGAATAATAAAAATAAAGGTAAAAAGAATTTTATTACAACAAAAAATACAAAGAAATTAAAAAATAAAGTTAAATAAAGAAATGAGGATGAAAAATGTTTATAATATCATATAGACTTCCATATGAAAAATTAGATTCAACTATAGAAGAATTAGCTATAAATGACATTTATAATGTTTTCTATGAAAATCCATTAGAGATTACTACTGACGATTACGGATATGGATATATAGAAAGAGATGATGAAGAAATAATATTAAAGGTTGCCTATGAAGAACAAGAAGGTCTAGAAGAGTTTAAAGAAAAGTTAAAAGAGATTTTAAAAATGGATTATATAGATGTTGAGGAAAACAATAATGATTATACTACATTTGATTTTCCTGCTATTCATTTAGATGATAAATATGTTATAGCTGGACCAGAAGAGGAGTTTGAGGGAAAAACAAAAATTAACTTTATATCTCAGGGGGCTTTTGGAACAGGGCTTCACGAAACGACTCAAGATATATTAAAGCTAATTTTAAATGAGTTAGATTTAAAAGATAAAACTGTTTTAGATATTGGAACAGGATCAGGTATACTTTCGATTGCTGCATCTATTGCAGGAGCAAAAAGTATTGTAGCAGTTGATATAAGAGATGTTGAAGATGAGGTAATGTTAAATGCTTCATTGAATAATTTAACTAATATAGAAGCTGTAGTAGGAAATATATTAGATGATACTGAATTAGTTAAGGAAAGTTTTGATTGGATATTCATAAATATTGGTGGAGAAGAAACTAAGATGTTTATGGAATATATAAAGTCTCATTTAAAAGAAGGTGGAAATTTATTAGTTTCTGGACTTGTAGAATGGAGCTTTGATGAAGTTAAGAATAATGTTGAAAGCTATGGCTTTAAACTTATAAGCAAACATCAAACGAATGAATGGGTAACTGCAGTATTTAGATAGTAACAAAGATAAAATTCTATAAGGGTAGTGGCTTATAAGTTTTAAGTGACAAGTTTCAAGTTGAGGAATAAATTTAGCATAGGCTGAATTTCTAAATAAAAAAGGGGCTGTTGCACTAAATAATTAGTGCGAGGCCCCTTTTGCAAAAAAAAAATAAATCCCAGACTCTATAAGCCTAGGATTTATGGTAAAATATTTTTCATGCTAACAAAAAAAATCTT
>NZ_JAASHD010000069.1:0-7340 GCF_019734375.1 Clostridium sp. K04 | reverse complement strand
TTAGTGTATAAAATTTTGAACAATTAAAAAGGAGTTGTATTCAGACTGAATTTATTAATTCAATCTGATACAGCTCCATTTTTTAAAAATAATATTAATAAATAGAATTGGAAGTATTTGGTTAAATAACATAGTAATAAAAAGATAAAATTGTATAAACATACGTTTTGATGAAAAAATACATAAAAAATCAAAAAAACCAAAAAATATAGAAAATAAAACTAATATTGACAATAAAAAAGATATAAATTATAATAAAAGCAGATAATAAAATGACTCATATAAGTCCCAGATATGGTGGGATGTTTCTACCGGAAGCCAAAAAGTTCCGACTATGAGTGAATTTGATATATATGAACTCTATAATAAAATCAAAAGAGTTACTACGTATTAATTTCACTTTAGAAATTAATACGTTTTTTTTTTGAATAAAAAGAGTAGAGTACGTATTGAGATCAGCAAAAAAGGAGCATTTAGGAGGAAATCATTTATGAAAAAAAAGATTATTTCATTAGCGCTTTCAGCATTAATGGTAACTGGATTAGTTGGATGTGGAAGCAACGACAGTAATTCAGGAAACTCAGGAAATTCATCAGAAACAACATTAAAGGTTGGTATGGTTACAGACTCAGGAACAATTGATGATAAGTCATTTAACCAAGGAACTTGGGAAGGTATAATTAAAGCTGAAAAAAATCTTGGAATTGAAAAGAACTACATGCAACCAGGTGGAGAAACTGAAGCTAACTACTTAACAGAAATACAAAATTTATATGATGCAGGATACAAATTTATCGTAACTCCAGGTTTCAAATTTGAAACTGCTATCTATAAAGCTCAAGAACAATATAAAGATGCACAATTTGTTATAATTGATGGTGAACCAAATGATGGTAAAGATAACTATGTTGTAGGAGATAACACAGTTGCAATATACTTTGCTGAAGAACAAAGTGGATTTGCAGCAGGTGTTGCAGCAGCTGTTGAATTACAAACTGGTGATTTAGGATTTATCGGTGGTATGGAAATACCAGCAGTTCAAAAGTTTAACTATGGATTCCAACAAGGGGTTGCATATGCTAATGAACATTTTGGATCAAATGTTACAATAAAAGCTGAAAATGTAGTTTATTCAGGATCATTCTCTGATACAGCTTTAGGTCAACAATTAGCAGCTCAAATGTATGATAGTGGTGTTAAAGCAATATTTGCTGCAGCTGGTGGAGTTGGAACTGGTGTTATAACAGAAGCTAAGACAAGAGTTGTTAACGGTGAAGAAGTATGGGTTATAGGGGTTGACTCAGACCAATACGCTGATGGTATATATGAAGGGGACAAGTCTGTAATCTTAACTTCAGCTATAAAGAAGATTGATGAAGCAGCTTATCAAATGATTGAAGCACAATTAAATGGTGAATTCCCAGGTGGACAAGTATTAACTTTCAATGCTGAAAATGATGGTGTTGGTATACCAGCAGAAAATCCAAACTTAAAAGATGATACTGTTACTAAAGTTAACGAAGTATTAGATGGAATTAAGAATGGTGAAATAGAAGTTAAAACAGAATTATAAAATATACTTATAATGGGGCTATGTTAAAGAGATTTACATAGCTCTTTTTATGTGTAAAATTCAATCATAAAAATTAATAGTATACACGAATTAAAAAAGTGTATTTAATAAGGCATTTATTTCCAGTAAATGTTAAAATTTATTTAAAGTAAATAAAAATTAATTTAGTATTTAAAAAATAAATGTAAATAATTGTAGAAAAAGTGGATTAAATTTATGGAAAAAATGACAAAGAGATAGCTTTGTTATGGGGATTTTAACAATAAGATGTAAAAATAATTAATATAGTATATTATTTATAAAAATCAATGAAAAAAATGTTGAAAATACGAATTATATAAATTATACTTAAAATGAAGTTCGTATATAATTATTCGATTATATTTGTAAGTATATTAAATTATAATATACTTAAATTAATTAATAATATATGTTTATAAAATATTTTTTTAGAGGAGGATATCCATGGAATATGTAGTTGAGATGCTAAATATCCGTAAAGAGTTTCCAGGGATCGTAGCAAATGATAATATTACCTTACAGCTAAAAGAAGGAGAAATACATGCTCTTTTAGGTGAAAATGGTGCTGGTAAGTCAACATTAATGGGAATGTTATTTGGTATGTACAAGCCGGATAGAGGTTGTATAAAAGTTAGGGGAAAAGAAGTAAAAATATCTAATCCTAATGTAGCAAATGATTTAGGAATCGGAATGGTTCATCAGCATTTTAAATTAGTAGATAATTTTACAGTTACAGAAAATATAATTTTAGGATGTGAACCTAGAAAAGGATTAACTGTAGATATTAAAACAGCAGCAAAAAAAATTGAAGAATTATCTAAGCAATATGGATTAAATGTTGACCCTTATGCAAAAATAGAAAATATTTCTGTTGGAATGCAACAAAGAGTTGAAATATTAAAAATGCTTTACAGAAATGCAAATGTGTTAATATTCGATGAACCAACAGCGGTATTAACTCCTAGTGAAATTGATGAACTAATTTCAATTATGAAAAATATGACTAAAGAAGGTAAGTCTATTATCTTAATTACTCATAAATTAAAAGAAATCAAGGAAGCAGCTAATAGATGTACAGTTATTAGAAGAGGTAAATACATAGGAACAGTTGATGTAAAAGATACTACAGAAGCTGATATGGCTAAAATGATGGTCGGTAGAGAAGTATCATTTAAAGTTGAAAAGACTGAAGCAAAGCCAAAAGATATAGTTGTTAAAATAGAAGACCTTTGCGTTAATAACAATAAAAAAGTACTTGGATTAAAGAACTTCTCATTAGATATCAGAGCAGGAGAAATTGTTGGTATTGCCGGAGTTGAAGGTAATGGACAAACTGAATTAGTTGAAGCTTTAACTGGTATGAGAAGTGTTGAGTCAGGTAATATTATATTCAAAGGAAGAAATATAGTAAAAGATTCAATACGTGAGAGAATAGACGATGGTATGGCACATATTCCAGAAGATAGACATAAAAGAGGATTAATCCTTGATTATACAATGGAAGATAATATGGTGCTTAAAGCTTATAAAAAGAAGCCATTTTCTAATAAGGGATTAATTAATAGAGCAAAGATTAGCGAATATGCACAAAAAATTATAGAAACATTTGATGTTAGATCAGGAGAAGGTGGAAAATCTATTGCAAGATCTTTATCAGGTGGTAACCAACAAAAAGGTGTAATTGGACGTGAAATAGAATCTAATCCAGACTTCTTAATTGCTGTTCAACCAACAAGAGGGTTAGATGTTGGTTCAATAGAATATATTCATAAAAGATTAGTTGAACAAAGAGATTTAGGAAAAGCTGTTTTATTAGTATCTCTTGAATTAGATGAAGTTTTAAATGTATCTGACAGAATAGCTGTTGTTAACAATGGTGAATTAGTAGGTATAGTTAATGCTAGTGAAACAAATGAAAATGAAGTTGGTTTAATGATGGCCGGCATAAAGAAGGAGGAAGCTTAGTGCATAAGAATCAATTATTAAAATCTTTAATGGCAGTAGTTTTAGGATTACTTGCAGGATTTTTATTAATGCTAGCAATGGGATTTAACCCAATAGATGGTTATACATATCTATTTAAGGGTGGGCTTATGAATCCTCAAAGAATAGGAAACTCAATTGCAACTGCAACACCATTAATTCTTACAGGGTTATCTTTTGCATTTGCTAATAAAACTGGATTATTTAACATAGGTACTCCAGGTCAAATGTTAGCTGGTGGTTTTACTGTAACTGCAATAGGGTTATTAGTTGATTTACCATCACCTATATTATTACCATTAATGATTATATGCGGTATATTAGCTGGAGCAATTTGGGCAGCTGTACCTGGAGCTTTAAAAGCATTATTTAACGTTAATGAAGTTGTTTCTGCAATCATGATGAACTGGACTGCATATTGGATAGTTTATTATATGGTTCCACTACATTTAAAAGGAACTACTGAAACAGAATCAGCTAGATTAGCAGATACAGCAAGTTTAAAGGCTGATTGGTTATCTAACATATTAGGTGGATCATACATAAATTATGGAATATTCCTAGCATTAATTTCAGTATTAGTTGTTTGGTTCCTTTTAAATAAGACTGTTTTAGGATATGAATTAAAGGCAGTTGGATACAATAAGTTTGGAGCTGAATATGCTGGTATGCCTGTAAATAGAAATATAGTTGTATCTATGATGATAGCAGGAGGACTAGCTGGATTAGCTGGTGTTGCTCAATATATGGGTAACTCTACAGTACTTCAAATAGGTGTAATGCCATCACAAGGGTTTGATGGAATAGCTGTTGCCTTATTAGGTAATAACAGTCCATTTGGAGTATTATTATCAGCATTATTCTTTGGAGTATTATATGTTGGTAAAGGATTCATGAATGCCAATGTTAAAGTACCACCAGAATTAGCTGATACAATAATAGCTACAATTATCTATTTTGCTGCAACTAGTGTTGTTATGGATAGAGTAATTAAGAGTATAAAGAAAAAAAGAAATGACAAGAAATTAAAAACATCTGGTGAAAGGGCGGTGGAAAAATAATGTGGGATATAATAGTACAAATTTTTCCTTATGCAATAGCGTATACTATACCTATGCTAATTACTGCTTTAGGAGCACTTTATTGTGAAAGAAGTGGTATTGTAAATATAGGATTAGACGGATTTATGATAGTAGGTTCTTTTGCTGGAGCATTAACAATATCAAAACTTCAAGCAGCAGGCATTAATGGAGCGTTATGGATAGGACTTTTAGTTGCTGCAATAGTTGGAGCTTTATTCTCACTTTTACACGCATTTGCAAGTATTAATTTAAATGCAGACCAAGTTATAAGTGGTACAGCTATTAATATGATGGCTGGAGCATTAACTGTATTCTTAGCAAGAAATATTACTGGTAGTGGTAATATAAGAATAACTTTAGGTTTTTTACCAAAAAGTATTCCAGTATTAAAAGACATTCCTGTAATAGGACCATTATTCTTTACAAAAACTTATGCTACAACATGGTTAGTATTAGCAATATTAATAATAAGTGCATTCTTATTATATAAAACTTCATTTGGATTAAGATTAAGATCTTGTGGAGAAAACCCACAAGCTTCTCAAGCAGCTGGTATCAATGTAATGAGAACTAGATATATGGGTGTTATAATATCAGGTGCATTAGCTGCTTTAGGTGGATGTATTATATTAGTAACATATTCAGGTGAGTTTAATGGTAGTGTTGCTGGATTAGGATTCCTTTCATTAGCAGCATTAATATTTGGACAATGGAGACCTTTAGGAATATTAGCATCAACATTCTTCTTTGGATTTGCATCAACATTAGCAAATGTTGCGCAAGTAATACCAGAGTTATCTAATATACCATTAGTTGTTTTAAAGGTATTCCCTTATATAGTTACATTAATTGCATTAATTATATTCTCAAGATCTTCACAAGCACCAAAAGCTGCCGGGGAAATATTTGATGCAAGTAAGAGATAAAGTTATTTTTAAAAAGGAACTGATTTTCAGTTCCTTTTTTGTTTTTAATCATTTTTGTAAAATTTTATAAAAAATAATGTATGGAAAATTAAAGAAATGTATTATAATTAATGTATTATGATTAATTTTAATTTATAATACATACAAATTGACTTCTAATTTAAAATGAACTTTTAAAATTTAACAAAATAAGAAGTCATAAATAAAAGATGTCTAGTGTAGCAATTTATTATCTAAAATATGAAGTGCTAACAATGGACAAGCTTATAAAGTAAATTGGGGATATAAAAAAATAAAGGGGGATTACTTAATGAAAAAAGTAAAAATAGCCTTGCTAGGATTAGGAAATGTAGGTAGAGGTGTATTTACAATCCTACAACAAAACAAAGACGAGATAATGAAAAGATCAGGATATGAAATTGAGGTATCTAAAGTATTAGTACGAGATGTTACTAAAAATAGAGGTGTAGCTGTTCCTGAAGAAGTATTAACTACTGATTTTGAGGAAATATTAAATGATGACTCTATAAAAATAGTGGTAGAAGTTATGGGAGGAATAGATCCAGCTAAAGAATATATGATGAGAGCTATGGAAGCTAAAAAGCATATAGTAACTGCAAATAAAATGCTACTTGCCACAGCTGGAGATGAAGTATTTGAGAAGGCTGAAGAGATGGGAATCATGTTCCAATATGAAGCAAGTGTGGCAGGAGGAATTCCTATTATTAATGGAATAAATGAAAATCTTACAGCTAATAAAATAAATGAATTATTTGGAATAGTAAATGGTACAACTAATTACATTCTAAGTAAAATGGAACTAGAAAATTTAGATTTTGATGAAGTATTAGAAGAAGCAAAGCAAAAGGGATATGCCGAGGCAGATCCAACTTCAGATATTGATGGATATGATGCGCAATATAAGCTTGCTATATTAGCTTCATTAGCTTTTGGAACAAAGGTTAAAGTTAATGATGTATATAGAGAAGGAATAACAAAGATAAAGCCTATAGATATGAAATATGCAAGCGATTTTGGAATGTCTATAAAGTTATTAGCAATTGCTAAAGATGATAATGGAAAACTTGAACTTAGAGTTCATCCAACAATGATTCCTGAAACTCATCCATTAGCAAATGTATATGATTCATTTAATGCTATTTTTATTAATGGTAATGCTGTTGGAGATTTAATGTTTTATGGTAGAGGAGCAGGAGATTTACCAACAGGTAGCGCTGTAGTTAGTGATATTATTGCTATTTTAAGAGGAAATATTGATACAGATAACAATAATCCAGTTATAAGAAATAACTTATGGGAAAAGAAAATAAAAGATATTAATGAAGTGGAAAGCAGATATTATATTAGAGTTACTGTAGATGATAAACCAGGTGTACTTGGACAAATAACTACAATATTTGGAGCAAATAGAGTAAGTTTGAAATCTGTTATTCAAAAGGGAAGAAAAAATGACGAAAATGTTGAAGTGACTTTAGTTTTAATAACTCATAAGACTAAGGAATATTTAATAAAGGATTCAATAGATAAGTTGTATGATTTAAGAACTGTTAAAGATGTTGAAAATATAATAAGAATTGAAGATTTTAATTAAAAGTTATAAAAAATGCTCATTCAGAGGTATAAAAATAACCTCTGAATGAGCATTTTTAGGTAATTTAGAGGATGTAGTAAGATTTGTGGAAAAACAAATCTACTACATCCTTTTTTGTATTTTAAAGTGGTAGATTTGGAATA
>NZ_JAASHD010000068.1:0-7355 GCF_019734375.1 Clostridium sp. K04 | reverse complement strand
GAACGTACCCGTATGGGTTATTTTTTTTGCAATTAATTAGTGTTGCACTTGATATTGTAATTTATCATAAATAAAAAGTTAGATCATTTTTATAATGAATCTAACTTTTTCATCTTAATCTATTTCAGCAACTTTGTTTTTTATGTGACTTTGCTTTTCTATAATAAGAATATACAAATGATAATATAATACCAATAACTCCACCTGCTGCAAATCCAAGTATTATATCTTGTAGTAGCATTCCAATAATTGTTCCTATACCAACTCCACTTGCTATTCCTTTAGTTAAATATTCATAATCCTTATCTGAAAGCATTATCTTTTCTACCATCTGCATATCCTCCTTATTCTTTATAATTAAATTATATAATTAAATTATTAAATATATCTTAATTTAAACTTAACAATAAATGAATTTACTATAAATTTATTTTACTCTTTATAACATTTTATGTAAAGAGTTATTTTATACTTTTTATAGCATTCTACAAAAACTTATTAAATAATTAATTATATCCTTTTATTTTTGTATTTATTCTTAAATTTATGAGAATAAAAAAAAAGCAACTTACTATATTAGTAAGTTACTTACCTGGTGGCTCGACCAGGAATCGAACCAGGGACACGAGGATTTTCAGTCCTCTGCTCTACCGACTGAGCTATCGAGCCTTAACAACTTTAATATACAATATTTTTTATATTATGTCAAATATTTTTTACTAAATAAACTATAAGTATATTTTTTAGTAGTAATTTTTTATAACCCTCTAAATATAAATATATTATATAACAATTATTCTGGAGGTAACTTTGAAATACATTATATTTTTAGTATTAATATTAATTATTATATTTATGTATTTTTATTATGAAAATAAGCTAAATGTAGCCAAAGATCGGATACGAAGAACTACTTCTCAATTTAATAGTATTAGAAATGAATATAGAAGTTCTATTGCAAAAACAAAATATCTCGATGTTCAATTTATTCGACCATCAATAACAACCGCAATAGCAAATAATGAATCTATTATATTTCTAGCACCAACCACTGATTCACCAAAACTTAAAACATTGAATGTTAAGATGGAGGTTAAAATATTGGATAGTGCCATTGTAAGCAACGAAACTTGGTTTTATGTAAGTTTACCTATTGATACTCCTTATAACTGTCGCGGGTGGATTAATAAAAATGATTTTTCTTTTATTTGCCCTACATCTCAAGACATATCAACTAATTTCAAATAATAAAAAGTCTATGTAATTTAAAAGCTATTAATAGTCATTCATTACATAGACTCTTATTATATATTACATAATTAAACTTATAATAAATCTAATAATCGGCACTCTCAACATAAATATTAAATAAAGTATTATAATAAAGCTAAACTGAATATTAAATATTTTCTCATCACTATTGCAATATCTTACACTCATCTCTTCTTTATCTATTATTCCTCTTCTAATATTCAAATCTGCTAATTTTTTAAGTATAAAAAAAGCTACTATTCCAAAAGCTAATGCTATTACACCATATGTGCCAGCCATTGCTAATTTTTCTCCAATCGGTAAACTTTTTATACTTATTTCTGAAGCTTGTTCCATTACTGAATCACTTTGTGGAAATAAGCTTATTACTTTTTGTATAGTTATTGACGTTCCGTTAATCAAAAAATGAATTAATGAAGAAGCAAATATTGTATTTGTTATTCTAACAACTAAAGCTAGCACAACACCTAAAACTGTTGCATATAAAAACTGTTGTGGATCTAAATGCATTATTCCAAATAATAATCCTGTTATCATTGAAGACAAATATATATTTTTATTTTTATATCCCGATAATACTACTCCACGTATAGTTATTTCTTCCGTTATCGCAGGTAACACTGCTACTAAAAGCAACAAGATAATATACGGTGAATTAACTATTTCTGTCATAAAGTTACCTATTTCATTTTCAAAAAAGAATTGTGATATTAAAGAAAAAAATGTCATTATAGGTTGGCATACAAATGCAAGCAATATAATTAAAAGTGCATCTTTAAAATATAGCTTGTTTAATTTTAATACATCCTTTGGTGATTGCTTAGTAACTATTAAATATATTATCGCTGGAACGATAAATGTAATTGTATGACTTATAAAAAGCATTAACCTAACATCTGTTATATTGAATAAACTGAATATTTTTGATACAGGCAAAAACAGCTGTAATAATATAATTATTAAAAAGTATGTATTGGCCCTAGCAACCTTTTTCATAAATTTCTCCTTTTACTAAAAATTTTATTTACTTAATGTATATTAAATTTAAATGATGACAATAATATAAATGAAGTTTTAAACTTCATAGTTAATCGCCTCTCCCCCATTTTATTTATATACAAAAATAATCCCTTTAATGTATTAGATAATATTATTGGGATTATTTTTCGTTATCTAAATTATCTATAATTATTATCTTTAAGTTCTTTTATCATCATATTAATTGCATAATTTGTGGCTAAATTTCTTATTTCATTTCTATTTCCATCAAAATTACATTTATCAACTTTTGTCTTTCCATTCAAATGTACAGCTATATAAACTAAACCTACAGGTTTTTCTTTAGTTCCACCACCTGGACCAGCTATCCCAGTTGTTGCAATTGATGCATTTGATGAACTTTCCTTAGCAATCCCTTCAGCCATCTCTCTTGCTGTTTCTTCACTTACTGCACCATATTTCTCTAAAGTATCCTTTTTTACTCCAAGCCTTTTAATTTTTGCTTCATTTGAATAAGTAACTGCCCCTTCTAAGAATGAACTAGATATTCCTGCATATGATATTAATTTTGCTGCAACTAATCCACCAGTACAAGATTCTGCTGTAGATATAGTTAAATTATTATTACATAAAATATTTCCTATAATATTTTCTATAGAACTTTCATTATTACCCTGTATATTCATTTAACTCACCTCAAAATAATTTCTAACTACAATTATAAACCATTATTTTCTACATTTACATAAATATTTTTTAAATAAAAATCTCTAAAGCTAAGCACTTTAGAGATTTTTACTTATATTTATTGGCACTAATATAATAATCCCCTAAATTATTTATTCCCTCTTCTAATATAGAAAAATTACTTTCTTTTAACATGGAGGTAATAATATTTACATGTTGCCTATTTGACTGATCTACTGTTATAGTAAAATTATCATTTTTATCTACTATCCCCATATAATCATAGATATCACTATATTCACTAAGTCCTAGTTTCCCTCTAATATCCATTTTATAGTCTGGCATTGCTTTACCCTCCTATTACTTCTCTCATACCCCATATTATTATATATAATATCTCTTAACTGTCCTTATTTTATGCATCTTTTATCAATTTTATTCTACATATTTTATTTTTTATAAAAATAAGCCATATCGATTTTGATATGGCCTATAAATATTTTCTTTTGCTATGCTTCTGCCCTCATTTTTTTTGTTTCATCTAAAATCTTATTTACCTCATTTGCAGGTACTTCATCATATCTTAAAAATTCACTTGTAAAGACTCCTCTTGCTTGTGTCATAGATCTTAAGTCTGTTGCATAAGTAAACATTTCGCTCATAGGTACTTCTGCATATATTTTTTGTGCTCTTCCTTCTGGTTCCATTCCTATTACTCTACCTCTTCTCTTATTAATATCTCCCATTACATCTCCCATATAATTATCAGGTACTAATATTTGAACACTCATAATTGGCTCAAGTAAAATAGGTTGAGCTGCTTCTAATCCCTTTTTATATGCTATTGATGCCGCTACCTTAAATGCCATCTCTGAAGAATCAACTGGATGATAAGAACCATCATATAATGTTGCCTTAAGTCCTATTACTGGATATCCAGCTAAAACCCCATTAGATATACAATCTCTTAATCCCTTTTCAACTGCAGGTATAAAGTTTCTAGGAACAGCTCCTCCTACCACCTTATCTACAAATTCTAAATCTAATTCCCCATCTTGTCTTGGTTCAAATTTAATCTTTACATCACCATATTGCCCATGTCCACCTGATTGTTTCTTATGTTTTCCTTGTACATCTGAACTACCTTTAATAGTTTCTCTATAAGGTACCTTTGGTTCTTGTAATACTACATCTGCCCCAAATTTACTCTTAATTCTATTAGCTATTACTTCAAGGTGTGTTTCTCCTAATCCCCAAATTATAGTTTCTGCATTTTCAACATCTCGTTCAACCTTAAATACAGGATCTTCTTCCATCAACTTTGATAATGATAGAGATATCTTCTCTTCATCTCCCTTAGACTTTGGTAATATAGCCATAGGCATTACTGCATTCGGTAAGTTAATTTTATCATACATAATTTTTAACTTATCACTACATAATGTATCTCCAGTTGCTGTATATTGTAATTTTGCTACTGCCCCTATATCTCCAGCTGAAATAACTTGTGTAGGAATTTGATTTTTACCTTTCATAAAGAATAAATGGTTTAGTTTTTCCTGCTTATCTTTATTAGTATTTAATGCAGTCATTTCTCCACTTATCTTTCCAGTCATTACTCTAAACAATGATATTTTGCCTACAAATGGATCAGCAATAGTCTTAAAAACAAAAGCAGAAAATGGTTTATCATCATCAATATTTATGAAAACCTCTTCATAGTTACTTAAATTAATTGCCTTTTGTGGAAGTGAGTGCTCTGGTGATGGAAAACATTTAATTATACTATTAATCATTGATTTAATCCCAATCATCTTTATAGCGCTACCACATAAAACTGGTGCTATATCACCATTAGCACAACCCTTTATTAATCCATTATATATATCTTCATCACATAATTCACCATCATTTAAATACTTATCTAATAGTTCTTCATCTGTTTCAGCAACAGCTTCCATTACCATTTGCTTGCATTCTTCAACTTTATCTTTTAAATCCTCTGGAATTTCTGAAGTCTTCATTTTTGAAGTTTTAGCATTATATACTAATGCTGTCTTTGAAATTACATTTATAATTCCATTAAAATCACTTTCTTTTCCTATTGGATATTGAATAGGAACAACACTAGTTCCAAACATTTCTTTCATTTGATCTAAAACTTTATCAAAATTAGCATTTTCTCTATCCATCTTATTAACAAAAAATGCTCTTGGCAATTTAATCTTTTCACAATAGTCCCATGCTTTTTCAGTACCTACTTGAATACCAGATGCTGCACATACTACGATAGTTGCTATATCAACAGCTCTCATTCCTTGAGCCATTTCTCCCTGAAAATCAAAGTATCCTGGCATATCAACTATATTAATCTTAACGTTACTGTCTTCAAATGAAGCCACTGATGTAGATAATGATATTTTTCTTTTTTTCTCTTCTTGTTCATAATCCATTACAGTAGTACCATCTTCAACTTTTCCAAGTCTATCTATATTATTTGTATAAAATAATAATGATTCGGCTAGAGATGTCTTTCCTGTTGCTCCATGTCCTATTAATCCTACATTCCTAAGGTTTTTATAATTATATTCTTTCATAATTTATTGATAATACTATAATGTAGTATTATCCCTCACCCACCTTTCTTTATATAGATTGATTAATTGTCACTTTTATTGTCTATTATTATTTAAAGTTATACTTAATCTTTATGAATTTAATCAACTAAATAGTACATATTTCATATTCTTCTATTCTCTTTAAGCTTCTAGCAATTACTTAAAATTATTATAGTAACTTTTAAATTTGACATATTAACATATTTTTTCTTATTGTTATCTATATTTAGTTAAATAGGTGTAATCTTTTTTATTTATATTCAAATAGTTTTTAATAATTGTATTTTTATAAACTTATAAAAAAAGGATTATTGCAATTATTTAGCAACAATCCCTGATGAACTATTTTTATTCTTTTTTTTATTTTTAAATCTGCACAATAGCCAATCTATAAAACAGCCAAATAATCCGCCTGAAAAATCAATAATTACATCTCTTAAAGCCATTGCTCGTCCAGGTATAAAATACTGATGAACTTCATCTGTAATTGCATATCCCAATACTATAGCTAAAGAATACATTCTTGCTTTCTTTGTTTCAATATAATTTTTAAATACTGAAACTGCTAACCAATACAATATAAAATACTCCGTGAAATGTGCTGCCTTTCTGACAATAAATGATGCTATTGAACCTAAAGCACTATTTAAATCAATCCCTATAAACGCAAGAATATTTATAAATAAATCACTTTGCTTATTAGATATATCCGCTGGTTGATTGGACATTGCAAATATTAATATCATCCAAGCTATTAATAATATCCAATTCATTATTATTCCTTTGTTTTTCATATTTTCTCCCTATTATATTTTATGAAATTTTATTATTAGTTTTTTTCAACTAAGTATCTATTAATATAAGCTAAAGATTCTTCTAATATTCCTTGACTACCTTCAAGGTCTTGTAATTTGACTTCTACATTGCATATTCTTTGTTCTAATTGATACATTAACTCTTTAATATCATTTAATAATTTCACTTCATATGATACTTGTATTCCATCTGAATCTATATATATCTTTTCTGGTGTTGAACCGCATTCAACACATTTTGCATATATTCCTTCCTTTTCAGTATCCCTAAATACCTTAAAAGTATCATTATTACATTTAGAACAATTTGATAATATAATAAAATCATAATAACTTATATCAAATTCATATTTGCTCTTACAATGTTCACATGTTAGTACTAAATTATTACCTTGAGTTTCTATAAAAAAAGTATTTCCTGAACAACCTTCCTTTTCGCATACCACTGTTCTTATCATAAATAGTCCCTCCTATATTTACATGAAAATATAATTCCCTCAAAAATTATTATGATATTTTTGAATATAATATGCTTAAATTCATATTGTTTAAAATTTATTTTACTATCAAAGATAATTTATCTAACTCATTTTTTATATTGTTGATTTCCTCATCAATCTCTTTTGTATTTTTCCCAGCTAGGACTAGATCTCTTTTTTTTAATTTCAACTGAATTATTCTTTGCTCCAAGTTTACTTTTTCTTCCATATGACCACTCCCATTCTTATTTTTATATAAGAACACATTATAAATCTGTTTTAGAAATACTATATACACTATTATATAATACTTTATTAAAATCATAGCAAAAAAACAATAATATTTTTGATTTATTTTACGACAAATTATTATTAATTTATACAACAAAAAAAGCTACGATTTAAAACCGTAGCTTTGGTGGAGGTAAAGGGATTCGAACCCTTGACCCCTTGCGTGCAAGGCAAGTGCTCTCCCAACTGAGCTA
>NZ_JAASHD010000067.1:0-7426 GCF_019734375.1 Clostridium sp. K04 | reverse complement strand
ACTTTAACATGAACGTACCCGTATGGGTTATTTTTTTTGCAATTAATTAGTGTTGCACTTGATATTGTAATTTATCAAATAAAAAAGCAAGTTGATTCTAGTATTTCTACTATAGAACCACCCTTGCTTCTACTTTTATATATATACTTTTTCGCTTCTTTTGTCAATATATTCCAAAGAAATTTTATATGCCTTTTTTTATAATATTAACTTTTCTTCTATTATTATTAAATATTTACTTATATGAATTTTAACTTACAAAAATTTATATACTTTAGATTATCTATTTTCATACTGATCCTTATTAGGATTTTTTCTATGTGTATCCTCATAATAATTATATTTTTTATTTAACTCACAATTATCATAGTAATCATATTCTTTATACATTTCATCAACTTCATCGTCAAAATCACTTGCAACCTTTAATAATGAATAAATTATAATAACTCCTATACTTGCTCCTAAACCTACCAAAAAATTAATCATCTAATTCACCTCTAACTAAATTATTTATTCGATCTATTTATTGAAAGTCTAGCCATTAAATCATATTATTATTCACCCCTAATTAAAAGGTTAATTGAAAAAACAGCGAAGCATAGCTTGTCGCTGTTTTTTCAATCCTTAAATCACCATATAATTGTACTTTTTTATCTTTTCACCTTTAATATCTTAAATTCCTCAAGGGGCTGGAGTTTTTTATTTTATGAAACCGTATTATTTTTGCATAATGATATTTTACTCATGATATTATCAAGGAGTTGTTTTCATTTTCCCCCTGAGGAAAATGTATATTGATGTCTATTTAAGTATATTTTTTTTAGAATATTTAAGCAATTACAAATTCTACTAAATATATACAAAAATCACTTATTAAAACACTTTTTATAATTACATTGTAATAATTACTAAAAATACTATATAATAAAATAGCTTATAATAAAAAAGGAGGTTCTTTATAACTATGAGTTTAGAAAAATTTTTAGGAAAAATAGTTAACTGGGCAACTACTGATGGTATAAAGCTAATTATAGGAATATTTTTACTATGGATTGGTTGGAAACTTGCTAAAAAAATAGTTAACATATTAAACAAAACTCTAGAAAGAAGAAATGTAGATGTAACTATTAGATCATTTTTAGATACATTTTTAGAAGTAATCTTAAAAGGTCTAGTAGTCTTAGTAGTTTTAGAATATGTAGGAATTAAAACAACTGGTGTTGCAGCATTAGTTGCTTCTGCTGGGGTTGCAATTGGGCTTGCTCTTCAAGGAAGTTTATCTAACTTTGCTGGTGGTTTAGTAATTTTATTAATAAGACCTTTCAACGTTGGCGATTATGTTGAAGGTGCTGGACATAATGGTGTTATTGAAAAAATAGGTATGTTCTATACACATATGGTAAGTGTTGATAATAAATTAATACTTGTACCAAATGGAACCTTAGCAAATGGAAGTATAGTAAACTACTCTGCTAAAGAATTAAGAAGAGTTGATTTAACTTTTGGTGTAGGATATGAACAAGATATATTAAAGGTTAAGAGAGTTTTATCTAATATAGTGGAAGCTCATGACTTAATCTTAAAAACACCAGAACCATTTATTGCTCTTTCTAATCATGGTGATAGTGCTATAAACTTTGTAGTAAGAGTTTGGGTTAATAATAGTGATTATTGGAAGGTACATTTTGACTTACTTGAATCTGTAAAAGTTGCCTTTGACAATGAAGATATTAGTATTCCATACCCACAAATGGATTTACATATAAAAAATGAAGGATTATCTAAATAATATTTTTATGTAAGATAATAAATTCACCTCCTGTTATCATCTAATAAATAGATTTACACGGGAGGCGTTTTTATTATAACACCATCTAGATATGATAATTCCCACTTCATAGTGTCAAACCTATATCTATAACTCTTAAAACCTATCGATATAACTATCTTTACGACTTGAAATTTTTTATATTTTCTGTACATAAAAAATACCTCCAGATAAGACCTAAATATTAAGTCCTACTTGAAGGCACGCATATTTTCTAAATTAGACTTTTTCAAAAGCACTTACTTTAATATTACAAAGCCAGCTAGCACAACTATATAAAATACTTCCTATTACTCCACCAATAAAGTCAATCATAACATCATTAATACTAGCCCCTCTTCCTAGTACAAATAACTGATGAAATTCATCTGTCATTGCATAAAATAAAACTATTAATAATGTAAAAATAACTGCCTTCATTCCTTTAATTTCATGACAGGCCATTGCCCATAATAAAAGTATAGCAAGTACTAAAAACTCAAATGCATGAGCAGATTTCCTAACAAAAACATTAAAATTATTAAAATGCTCATATACAAATGACTTTATCTTATCTCTTACTTTAATAAGCAAATTCTTAATATCACTTTTATTAATACTAATTCTTCTATTTTTTAAAATATCATTTGATCCTATGCTTACTTTATTAATTGTTATCCCATTTGAATCTATTTTATTATAAGTCACATATCCTTGGTTAATCCCACAAAACTCAATACTATCATAACTTTCACTATTATCATAAGTAATAACTATATTACTTATCTCTTCTTCATCACACTTTCCCCAATTAATAGTACTATTGGGATTAACTATTTCCCTTGTACTTTCATTATAAACTATATATCCATTTAAGCTTGAACTATTATTACCATTTATTATTTTACGAATCATATAAAGTGCATTATCTTGAAATTCTTTTATCATATTAAGTACCTTAATACTTTTTTCATTTGACTGATTTCCTGGTTGGCTGGAATTATAAAATATAAATCCCATCCACAATATACATAATACTATACTTAATTTCTTCTTCATACCTGTCCCCCCTTTTAATTAACATAAACCTATAAAGTTATACCAATTATTCTTACCAATTTATTCATTAATAAACTATAAACAGTAAAATACTCCTCTTCACCCTACTAACAATAATCAATTCCCCTTTATTATTGTTATGCTTCTCCAATTAGGTGTACTTAAACTCAATAAATTATATTTATATAAAACTAAATAATATCCCAATACTAATATATTTATTTAGTCCCATATAATAGAAATATATGTTTTTGCCCCTGTTGTCAATCTAAATATTAAATTGACAACAGGGGCACTATTTATTATTACCAAGTTTTCTTATCTTCAAAAATATAATCATGTAACTGATTTACAGTTACTTCTTTGTCAAATACTAAATAATATACTCCATTTATCATTTGACCTTCACAGTACCCATCTCTTGGGAATCTTTCTTGTTCTAAGCTTGTATTTCCTATACTTAATACTTTATTACCTAAATCCATTATTTCACCTGCATCAAGACTTGTACTAACCATTGGTAATAAATCATTTAATAATGATGGATAAGATGTTGGTGACATACTTAATATCTTTTCAAATATCTTAGTTAAGACTTCTCTATGTCTTTCAGTTCTCTTATAATCTCCACCAGAAGTATATCTTATTCTGCAATATCCCATTGCTTGAGTACCATCTACATGCTGAAGTCCAGTAGTTGTTATTCCTGGAGAATTTGTTCCATTAACTGAATTTATATCACTTATATAACCATTAATATATTTTAATTCTTCTGAATCTATATCTAATTCTATTCCACCAATTTTGTCTATTATTTTAGGTAATGATGAAAAGTTTACTGCAACAAAATCTTCAATGTTTAAATCAAAGTTTTCATTTAAAGTTTTAATAGCTAATTGAGATTTACCAAATGCATAAGCATGATTTATCTTATCTAATCCATGTCCATCAATATTTACATAAGAATCTCTCATTATTGATGTTAGTTTTAACTTCTTATTATGTGTATCTATAGTTGCTATCATTATAGAGTCTGATCTACCAATACCATCTTCTCCAGCATCTATCCCAAATAAAGCTATGTTTGTTACCTTATCATCATATACAGATAATTTTTCTTGAACCTCTTCTGTAATTCCAACATTATCTTTATCTATTTCTACCTTTTCCATCTTATTAAATAATGAATTTGCATAAATAAATGCTCCTCCAACTGCCCCTAAAACAACAACTAAAATAATTGCCAATATCCATAATACAATCTTTTTGCTTTTATTCTTTTTCATTACTCTACTCCTTATATAACCAATTATAAGTTTATAAATAATTAATACCTACTTGTTTATATTATTATACAAAATTAAATTTACAATCCTTAAACTTATCTAAAACAATAATATTACATCTATTACTTATATACAAGTTTGAAATTGCTACTTCCATATTCTTATGTAAATCTTCTTCATCATTTTCTATGGTTAAATGCTTAGTCATTTCATCATAATTAAATTTCCCTAGAAGAAAATAATTCTTCTAGGGAAATAAAAGAAATTATATTATAGTTTTTAAATACTCTATAAATCCATCCCTTAATTCTTCTTTTCTAAGTGCATATTCTACAGTTGCTTGAAGGAATCCTAATTTGTCCCCAACATCATATCTTCTTCCTTCAAAATCATATGCATACATTGCTTCATGTTTAATAAGTTCAAGTAATGCATCAGTAAGTTGAATTTCATTCCCCTTACCTGGTTTAGTATTTTCTAATATTTCAAATATTTTTGGTGTAATTATGTATCTACCTAAGATAGCAACATTAGAAGGTGCTTCTTCTACTGCTGGCTTTTCTACTAAGTCTTTTACTTTATATACTCTATCTTCTATATGTATTCCACCAACTATTCCATATTTATTTACATCTTGAGGTGCTACAGTTTGAACTCCTAAAACTGAAGTTTTGTATTCTGCATAACAATCAACAAGTTGCTTTAAGCATGGTTTGTTATCATTATAAACAACGTCATCTCCAAGAAGTACTGCAAATGGCTCATCTCCTACAAAGGTCTTTGCACAAAGTATAGCATGTCCTAATCCTCTTGGTTCTTTTTGTCTTATGAAATGGATATTTACCATATCAGATATTTCTCTAACCATTTCAAGCATTTCTTGCTTTCCTGCTTTTTCAAGTTCCATTTCTAATTCAACACTTCTATCAAAATGATCTTCTATACTCTTTTTATTTCTTCCTGTTATTATAAGAATTTCTTCTATTCCTGATGCAACACATTCTTCTATAATGTATTGTAAAGTAGGTTTGTCAACTATTGGTAACATTTCCTTTGGTTGTGCTTTTGTTGCTGGTAAAAATCTAGTTCCCAGACCAGCTGCTGGTATTATTGCTTTTCTTATTCTCTTTTCCATCACTATTATCCCTTTATATATTAATTTTTATTTTCTCTTAAAAACATATATAATTATATCACTTTAATAATTATCTATGTTGTCCATTTTTGCGACTAGTTTCAACATTTGCAATATATTTTAACTATTTTTCATAATTAATTATAATAATACTAGAATTATTCTCCATATCCTATGTTGAAAAATCTACAATATTCGCAGATAATACATTTACCCTTAATTGTTAAATATAGTAAATTATCTTTATTTGTTATATAATTTTATTATAATTAAGTCTTGTGACAAATAAAGGAGCGATATTTTATGAAGAACTTTCTTTTAGTGGCTTTAAAATTTTTAAGTTGGCTTTGGACTTTATTTATGATTTTCATGATATTCTTTACAATATATATGTCACTTTATTTAAATCCGAAAGAAAAAATATCAATTTTAGTATATTTCATATTTGCTTTATCAGCATTACCTTCAATAATATTTTTATTTTATAGACATAAAATTGAAGCTGCTGCTAAACTAGAAGATCCACCCTTAAATATAGATAAATATCTTAATAATAAGAATTCTAACTTTTAAGAATTCTTATTACTAAGATTTTTTGAACATTTAATGTAAAAATACTAATTATATATATCTGATAACTCAATCTCCGTATTAGCTTCATTAAACTTATATATATTCATTATAGAATTATCTAATAATGTATTTGGTAATTTAACCTCAAAAACACTACCTTGATTTAATATACTATTTACAGAAATACTACCACCATGAACCTCAACCATAGATTTTACTATACTTAGCCCTATTCCACTTCCCTCATTCAATCTTCTCAAAGAATTATCTAGCCTTAAAAATCTATCAAATATTTTATCTTTCATTTCCAAAGGAATACCTATTCCGTTATCTTCAAACAATATTTTTATCCATTTCTCCTCTAAGATAATATCTATTTTTATAATTCCACCATACTTACTATATTTAGTATATTTAATAGAATTAGATATCACGTTTAATACTATTTTTTCAATCATACTCGGATCACATTTAATATAATGCTCCTCTACATTTGTATCAAATTCAATACTTATATTTTTAGATTGAGCAAAAGGTACTGTTGACATTGCTATATCTTCTACTAAAGAAACTATTTCATAATTTCCAAAATCAGCTCTAAATTCACCAGTGTCTATTCTCGTTGTATCTACTATATTATTTATAATCCTTAGCATTCTTTTGCTATTTACCTTTAAAGAATTACTATATTTATCATATACTTTTGAAAACTCCTCTTTATTAACTCTCCTTGTTTTTTCTAACAACTGTATTGTTGAATAAAAAATATTAAGAGGTGTCTTAAGTTCATGAGATAATACTGAAATAAATTCTGATTTCTTTATATCATTAATTTTATGGAAATTAAGCTCTGTTTCTAACTTAATTCTCTCTGTTATATCTACGTAAGTAACTAATATTTCATTTTTATCAATATTTTCATCTGAATGAATAAGTTGAATAAAACAATCAATTATTGAATTGCCTTCATTACTCTTTAATACTCCCCTCCAAGTTCCTTCTTTATCTAAAATCCTCATAATTTCATTAATATTATTTTTTACGTCATTAACCTTTAATAATTTTTCCTTAAACCTTTCATTAGTAACATCAAATCCATAATATTCTTTTATTTTGTTATTTATATAAGATATATTAAAATCTTTATCGCAAATAAATATATAGTTATGACTATTAAAATTAGCTAAATTATAAAACTTACGAAGTTCTTGATTTAAACCATTTGATTCAACATATAATACATGAAACTCTACTACGCACCCTATAATAATTATGAAAAATGCTATATATGTTAACAATGCAGATATTAATTTCATATTAAAATTATTATAATCAAGTGCATATATAATATAAATTGCCTTTATTGCAAATAAACTTAAACTAATACTAAAGGCTCTTAGTATAACTTTATTTTTCTTTATTGAAATTATTAATAATCTTATTGCTATAAAAAAGTAAGCAATGCACAAAATTATATTATAAAATATGAGGGCACTGAAAAAGTGCCTTTCGGAATAAAAGACCTAAAAAATTTTTTTAAGACAATTTTTTAGGTCTTTTATG
>NZ_JAASHD010000066.1:0-10851 GCF_019734375.1 Clostridium sp. K04 | reverse complement strand
TTATAAATGCTAAGATAAGAATGTACAGAGTGACCAATATTTCTATGTATAATACTAGGTAAAATTTAACACAGTATTAATGGTGATGAATATGATTTATACAACAAACGTTAATATTGAAATAAATTTAAAATCAGTTGAAGATTTATCGAAACTTAAAATTTTAATTGAGGTTAATAATTTGGATAAACCTAATTTTAGTGCAATAGCAAGAGACTTAGGAATAGATAGAAGAACAGCCAAAAAGTATTATGATGGAAATATTAAAAAGGATAGAAAACCTAAGAAATCCAAAATAGATGATTTCTATGATATCATTTCGAACCTGCTTTCAGCAGAAACTAAGCAAATATTCTATTATAAATCTCATCTTTATAGATATTTGGTTAGAGAAAAGGGGTTAGATTGCTCACGAAGCAATTTCAATTATTATATTTTAAAACATGAAAAGTTTGCAGAATACTTTAAGCCAAAGAAAAAAAGAGATGCTGTAAAATCAGAAACACCTTTTGGAAAACAAGCGCAATTTGATTGGAAGGAAGATTTGAAATTTTATTTTAGAAATGGTGAAGAATTTATTTTCAATGTCGGTAGTTTAATATTATCAGCTTCTAGATTTAAATATTGGGCAGTTTCCCCTGCTAAATCACAGGTATACTTATTCGATTTCTTAGCAAGTGCATTAGAAAGATTAGGAGGAGTTCCTCAGGAAATATTTATAGATAATGCATCTACTATGATGGATGTTGCTAGAACTGAACGTTCTGTCGGTAAAGTTAATCCTAAATTTCAGCAATTTGCCGATGACTTTGGATTTAATATCGTCCCTTGCGTTAGAGCAAGGCCAAATACTAAAGCAAAGGTTGAAAATCCTATGAGGGTTATAGACGAAATAATGAGTTATAATGGCTTACTTGATAACGAAGAACAGTTATATGAGAAAATGCAACAGATAACTAATGAAGCCAATTCAAGGATATGCCAGGCTACAGGACTTCCACCAGTTTTGGTGTTTAAAAAAGAGAAAGAACATCTTTTACCACTACCAAATAATAAAATATGTTCTTACTACAAAAATACAACAATAAATGCGAAAGTCAACTCTAATTCACTATTTCGCTATAAGGGAAATCTGTATTCAGTCCCTATTGATTTTATTGGTAAAAATATTGTTGTTAAAGTTATTGATAATAACCTATATGTTTATTATGGCCAAAAATTAATAACTTTACATACAATTTCTAATCAAAAAGTAAATTATCATGAAAATCATCATTTAGCAATGATGGGATTGACATTTAAAAATTCAGATCAAGAAGATGTTAAGGATTATGCAGCTAAACATTTAGAGGAGATGAAAAAGTTTAATGAACAGTTATCAACAGTTACAGGAGAACTTACGTGAGCTTAAGTTAACACAAATGAGTCTTCAGATTGATGATTATATTAATAAAATAAATGATCATAAAACAAGTATTGTAGATGCTTTATGTGAATTAACTAGTAAAGAGGTTGAAGTTAAAAACTTTAATGCTGCACATGCTATGGTTAAGGTAGCTGGCTTTCCGCACCTGAAAGAGTTAAAAGATTTTGACTTTGAATTTCAACCTAAAATAAATAAGCAACAATTTTTGGACTTTGAAAGTTTAAGGTTTTTAGAAAATAACAGCAGTATTATTTTGATAGGGAATAGCGGTGTGGGTAAAACCCACCTTGCGACCTCAATTGGGATTGCTGCTGCAAAGAAAAGAGTAAGTACTTATTTTATAAAGTGCCAAGATTTAATAGAACAATTAAAAAAGGCTTACTTAGAAAATAAACTTGACGATAGGATAAAACATTTTAGTAAATATAAACTTCTTATAATTGATGAAATTGGCTATTTACCTATTGGTGAGCAGGAAGCAAAAATGTTTTTTCAACTTATAGATAGGCGTTATGAAAAGAAAAGTACAATAGTTACTAGCAATATAAATTTATCCGACTGGAATCAAATATTTGTGGATAATATGCTCGCTAGTGCTATTTTAGATAGACTTGTCCATCATTCTACTATTGTTAACATTTTAGGAAACTCTTATAGAACTGCTACTGCATTATCCAAAATAGCAGATAAAAACAACTGAACAATTGTACATAAAAATATTGTCACAATTGTTCAAAAAAATCTTGACATTAATAAATTGTTGTTAAATCGCTTTTATAAGTATATAATTTTCTAATATATAATTAAAAATAAATAAATGAATTTTATTTAATTTGTATATTAAAAATCATAGTTATAACTTAAGGGAGGTTTCACTATGCCAGCAGGAAATGGAGTAAATTGTAGATATTGTCCTGAATTTGATAAAGGTAGATGTGATGGAACTGATACAGGATGTTTATGTTACAAATGTCCAAGACATTTAGGTCAATGTAAATGTGTTAAATATTGTAGAGAAACAGAATCTATATTAATTTTTGATGATGAGGAAAATAGGAGCTATTAAGAGTAGCTCCTATTTTTTTATGATTATTATTCAAGAAATATAATCACAAAATTAATGTAAATAAAATATGATAAAAAATAAGAAGTGGTATTATAAATTAAGTCAAATTGATTATATGAAATGCAAAAAAATATTAAAACTTAAAAAAATAGCAAAAAACATTAAGGATATAGTTGTATAAAATGTAAGAAAGTAGTAAAATATCAAAAAGCAATAAATAAAAATATAATATTTGGGGGCAAGAAAAATGATTAGAATATTAACAAACGACGGGTTGCAACAAGGGGCAGTTGACAAGCTAGTTTCAATGGGATTTAAAGTTGTTAATACACACTATGATAAGGATGTATTAGGTGAGGTTTTAAAAGATTTCGATGTATTAGTAATAAGGTCTGCAACTAAGATAACAGCAGATATACTTGATGCTGAAGAAGGGGGAAAGCTTAAATTAATTATTAGAGCTGGTGTGGGGATAGATAACATTGATGTAAACTATGCTACAGAAAAAGGTATAATAGTTAAGAATACACCTAATGCAAGTTCAGATTCTGTTGCAGAGTTAGCTATTGGGCATATGTTTGCAGTAGCTAGATTCTTAGGAGTATCAAATTACACTATGAGAAATGGACAATGGAATAAGAAAAAATATGAGGGGATTGAATTAGGTGCTAAAACTCTTGGAATTATAGGTATGGGTAGAATCGGTAGAGCATTAGCCACTAAAGCTACTGCATTGGGGATGAATGTTGTTTACAATGACATATTTGGAAAACAAAATAATCTTTCATATGATTTTCTAGAATTTGATGACTTATTAAAGAAATCAGATTTTATTTCATTACATGTTCCTTATGACAAAAATAAGGGATCTTTAATAGGTAAAAATGAAATTGAAAAAATGAAGGATGGAGTATATTTAATTAATTGCTCTAGAGGTAAGGTTGTTGATGAAAAAGCATTATTAGATGCATTAAATGTTGGAAAAGTAGCTGGGGCAGGAATTGATGTTTTTGAGGAAGAACCAACCAATAATAAAGAGTTAGTAAATCATCCTAATGTTAGTGTTACACCACATATTGGTGCGGCAACAAAGGAAGCTCAAAATAGAATTGGTGAAGAAGTAGTAACAACCATAGCTAATTATTTTGAGCAAGAGGTTTCTTCTATTGCAGCTAAAACTATAGAATCTGTGTAATTTATATTATTAGATTGAATATAAGTAATAGTTAATTGAGGGCAAGTTTAAGGAGGATAACCAATGGCAATTATAAAACCATTTAAAGCATATAGACCAGTAAAGGAGTTAGCTTCAAAGATTGCAGCATTACCTTATGATGTAATGAATACTGAAGAAGCTCGTGAAATGGTAGAAGAAAATGAATATTCTTTTTTACATGTAGATAGGGGAGAAATTAATTTCCCAGGAAAAGTTAATATATATAGTGAAGAAGTGTATAAAAAATCTAGAGAAGTTTTAGATGAAATGATAGAAAAGAAATATTATATCCAGGATGAAAATCAATGCTTTTATATTTACAGACAAACTATGAATGGTAAAAGTCAAATTGGATTGGTAATGTGTGCTTCAGTAGACGATTATATAAATAATATAATTAAAAAGCATGAAAAAACTAGAGCAGATAAAGAACGTGATAGAATAAATCATGTTGATTATTGTGATGCGCATACTGGACCTATATTTTTAACTTATAGAGAAAATTATGGTATTTCTAAAATAATAGATGAAAGTATAAAAGAAGAGCCAGTTTATGACTTTATATCAGAAGATGGTAATGGACATACTGTATGGGTAATTAATGATGAAGAAAAGATAAATAAATTAATACATTTATTTAAGGATGTTAAATACATGTATATAGCAGATGGCCATCATAGAACTAAATCTGCAGTTGAAGTATGCTTAAAAAGAAGAAAAGAAAATCCTAATTATAATGGAACTGAAGGATTTAACTATTTCTTAGCTATAGCATATCCAGATAGTGAGTTAGAAGTTTTAGATTATAATAGAACTGTGAAGGATTTAAATGGACTTTCAAAGGAGGCATTTTTTAAAGCTGTAGAGGAGAAATTTACAGTGGAAAAGACATTAAATAATGAAAGATTTAAACCTGATAGTAAGCATACATTTGGTATGTATATTGATAAAGAGTGGTATAAATTAGAGGCAAAAGAAGGAAGTTTTGATGAAAATGATCCAACCGACAGGTTGGATGTATCTATTCTTCAAAATAATTTATTATCTCCTATATTAGGAATTGATGATCCTACAAAATCAGATAGAATTGAATTTATAGGTGGAATAAGAGGGCTAAAGGAATTAGAAAAGAGGGCAAATAATGATATGAGAGTAAGCTTTGCTATGTATGCTACTACTATTGAGGATATAATGAGCATAGCTGATGCAGGAAAGATAATGCCACCTAAGTCTACATGGTTTGAACCAAAACCTAGAAGTGGATTATTTGTTCATAAGCTTACAGAGGTTCATAAATAATAAAATATATTAATAATAAAATAAAGAGGGCTATTAAAAAACAAAATATAATGAAAAATTGGGGGGACATTTTTATGTCAAGAGTATATAATTTTGCAGCAGGACCAGCAGTGTTACCAGAAGAGGTTCTTAAAGAAGCAGCAGAAGAAATGTTAGATTATAGAGGAACAGGAATGTCTGTAATGGAAATGAGCCATCGCTCTAAAGCATTTGAAGAAATTATTCAGGATGCAGAAAGAGATTTAAGAGAATTAATGAACATCCCAGATAATTATAAGGTGCTATTCCTTCAAGGTGGAGGCTCAACACAATTTGCAATGATTCCAATGAATCTAATGAAAAATAGAGTTGCGGATTATATTATAACAGGTCAATGGGCTAAAAAAGCAGCAGCAGAAGCAAAAAGGTATGGAAAGGTAAATGAGTTGGCTTCATCAGCAGATAAGACATTTTCTTATATTCCTGATGTAAGCAAGATAGAAGTTAGTGATGATGCAGATTATGTGTATATCTGCCATAACAATACAATCTATGGAACTACTTATCATAATCTTCCTGATACAAAAGGAAAAGTTTTAGTTGCTGACATGTCATCAGATATATTATCACAACCTATCGATGTTACTAAATACGGATTAATATTTGCTGGAGTTCAAAAAAATATTGGACCAGCAGGTACAGTAGTTGTAATAATACGTGAAGATTTAATTACAGAGGATGTACTCGAAGGAACTCCAACAATGCTTCAATATAAGATACATGCAGATAATAAATCTTTATATAATACTCCACCTGCTTATGGAATTTATATTTGTGGTAAGGTATTTAAACATCTTAAAAAGTTAGGTGGATTAGAAGCTATGAAAGTTAGAAATGAAGAAAAGGCCAAAATTCTTTATGATTTTCTTGATTCAAGTGAATTATTTAAAGGTACAGTTGTAAAGGCGGATCGTTCTTTAATGAATGTACCATTTGTAACAGGAAATAAGGACTTAGATTCTAAGTTCATTAAGGAAGCTAAAGAAGCAGGAATTGAAAATATTAAAGGGCATAGAACAGTTGGTGGTATGAGAGCAAGTATTTATAATGCTATGCCAATTGAAGGTGTTAAATATTTAGTTGAATTTATGAAGAAGTTTGAAGCTGAAAATAAATAATTAAATAATAAAGAGTTAAGGCTTAATAAAAGTCTTAACTCTTTATAGATTATTGAAGTTTATTTAACATTGTTTTTAAGATAAATGTTGAGTTTTTCACTCCAATTGGAGTGAATTTTTCAAAGTCCATATGAGCTCCGTTATTAGCATTATCAGAAATAGATCTAATAACAACAAAAGGTATATTGTTTAAGTAACAAACGTGAGCAATACTTGCTCCTTCCATTTCACAAGCTAATGCTTGGAATTCTTTTTCTAGCCATTGAATTTTATCTAATGAAGCAACGAACATATCTCCAGATACTATTCTTCCTGAGAATGTCTTGAAATCAGAAGCTTCAGCACATGCAGCTTTAGCAGTTTCAACTAATTTTTCATCACATTTAAAATCAAATGTATCCATTCTAGGAATTTGCCCTACAGGATCACCGAAAGCAGTAGTATCCATATCGTATTGAACTAAATTTTCAGCTATAACAACATCACCAGGGAATATGTCCTTTCCTATTCCACCAGCAACACCAACGTTTATTACAGAAGAAACATTATATTCAGATACAAGTATTTGAGTACAAACAGCAGCATTTACTTTACCAATACCACATACTACAGCCACAACGTTGTGTCCCCATAACTTTCCTTTGTGGAATTTCATTTTTGCTTTTTCTTCAACAGTTTCTAATTCCATGTCTTTTAATAGAATTTCTAATTCTTCAGACATAGCACCAATTATTCCTAAAATCATATTAAACCTCCATTTATAAATATATAGTTTTACATAAACTGAATTTTTTGCTTAAGATGGAGTTTTAATTCCACCTTAAGGTTAGAACTCTTTATCTAGGGATGTGTCCGTTGTTATTTCCTACATAATGATGTGGAATGTTACAACGACTAGCCATCAGATAAAATATATTATATACTTTCATGTAAGTATTTAATAGTAGAGAAATATAAATATAGTGTAAAAACGGTTAAATTAGTTACTTGTATAAATAAGGGCTATAGTTTAAAATAAGTAACAATATATTATAAACGTTAAAGGAGAAACTGAAGATGGCATTAAATGAATTTTGTAGAACTGAATTACTAGTTGGTGAAGAGGGAATAAATAAGTTACATAATTCAAAAGTAATTGTTTTTGGAATTGGCGGAGTTGGAAGTTTTGTTGTTGAAGCATTAACAAGAGCTGGTGTAGGTAACTTAATATTAGTAGACAATGATACTATATGTATTTCAAATTTAAATAGACAAATACATGCAACACAAGCTACTGTTGGAATGATAAAAGTAGAAGCAATGAAGGAAAGAGTTATTTCTATTAATCCAAAATGTAACGTTGAAGCTAAACAAGTATTTATTACAGCTGATAATATATCTGAGATTATTCCATCAGATGTTGATTATGTAGTAGATGCTATAGATACAGTTACATCAAAATTAGCATTAGCTGAATATTGCTACAAAAATAATATAAATATAATAAGCTCAATGGGAACTGGAAATAAGATGGATCCAACTCAATTTAGAGTTTCTGATGTATTTAAGACAAAGGTATGCCCTTTAGCAAAGGTTATGAGACATGAATTAAGAAAAAGAGGAGTAAAGAAATTAAAGGTTGTTTACTCTGAAGAAATGCCAATGACACCAGATAAGGGAAGGGCTGTACCATCAGCAAAAAGACAAACTCCAGGAAGTATATCATTTGTACCACCAGTAGCTGGAATGATAATAGGTGGAGAAGTTATTAAAGACTTAACAGGAATAAAATAAAAAAGTGCACAGCAACTTTTTTAGTTAGTAGTTTTGAGTTAATAGTTAAGGATGAAACTTCTAGTGGAGTTTCTTAAAATATATATTTTTTTAAATTCAGTTCAGCTGAATTTGGTCCTTGACTATTAATTATTAACTTCTAACTAAAATATTATTTTGCAGTATTTTTAAATGATTAAGATAAGGTTAAATTTATATCATAATGTTCCCCAGTTAAATTAAACAGCAAGCTTTCTAATGAATTTTCAGCATTTTTTAGGGTTTGTGTATAGAAATCTTGATTATTCATTTTTTTACTAAACATATCATTAGCATTTATATATATTTCATTTATTTCTTCGGAAGAAAGCTTTAAATCACCAAACCTAAGAAGACCAACTTCTGTATCACCATATATAGTTTTATTTTCATCAATATCTATACTGAAAATATCTATCTTTGGTATTGTAATATATATTTCCTTATTTGAGTTATCAATTTTTATATTATTAGTAGATAAGGTTGAAAAATCTATTGAATAAGAGCAATTAGCAAAAAAGGTTATTTTTTTGGATTTTTTAAATATATCTAAATTAAAATAAGTATTATCTACTGTTAAGGTTTCACTAAGTTCAATTTCTAGTGGAATTAACTTATTTACATCTTTAATTTCATTAATCAATGTATCCTCAGTTAAAATTTCAGATGATTTTATATTTAGAGCATTAGGAAGTAAATTTTTCAGCTTATTGGGATATTTAGTATATAAAAGAATTAATGATAAAAATATTATAAAAATTATAAGAAATATTAATTTGAAAGTTTTAAATTTATATTTTCTTTTAGATAAAAAAATAATAACCCCCACCTTGAACTATTGATATAATTAAATTCACATAAATTAAATATATTAGTTAATAAGTAATGATATTACAGTAAGTAATATTTATATTTTTACTATAAAGTTAGTTGAGTTTTTTACTACTTTGTTTGTATAATAAGAATAGCTTAAAATGTGGTTTAGGAGAGTTAGTATGGATAATCAAAAGGGAGTAAATATAGAGCTTATAAAGGGTACATTAGATGATTATATAATTAAGGATAAAGATAAAATTGTAATAGGAAGATTTACAATAACGGAATTAGATAAAGAAAATAAAAAGTGTAATTTGAAGCTAAAGTTCTATAGAGAAGATAATTATGATTTATTAAAGATAACATTAGAAGCGATATTGAAGGCTGTATTTAAAAATAATAATATTTTTAAGGCTAATGTTACAGTAAGTGAAAATATAAATTTAAAACCATTTTTAGATAGTGGATTCATATTGGAAGCTATTTTTACAGACAATATATTCTTAAAGGGATGCTTTTATGATGAGTTAAGCTTTGGAATTAATAGAAATGATTATTTATGCTCAAGTAGGGCTAACATAGTTGAACTTATAGGAAAAAATGTTGTAATTAGAAACTTTACACCAGATGATGCTCAAGAGTTATTAGAATACTATATAAGAAATAAAGAACACTTGAGAGAATTTGAACCAGTAAGAGATAATAGCTTTTTTACTTATGAAGTACAAAAAGAGTTATTATTAGAAAGCTATAGGCAATTAATGACTGGTGTATGTAGTGATTTAGGAATATATTTATCTGGTAAGCTTATTGGAAAGATTAAGATTTCTAATATCGTTTATGGAGTATTTAAAAGTGGGATATTAGGTTATGCTATAGATAAAGATTATGAGGGTATGGGATATATGAAGGAATCTATAAATTTAATATTAGATTACGCAAAGGATTATTTAGATTTACACAGATTAGAGGCATCTGTATTAACTACTAATGAAAGATCAAAGGGTGTTTTATTATCTTGTGGTTTTGAGGAGATAGGTCTTAATAAAAAGTATTTATATATAAATGGTAAGTGGAGTGATCATATTACATTTTATAAAATTCTCTAAATTTTTGGGAGGTGTTTATTATGGGGGTTAAATTAAGGGGAAAAAGTACTGTTATTAAAGCTTTGAATAATAATATGGTGCTGGTAAAAGATCAAGGTGTGGAAAAGATTCTTTTATCTAAAGGTATAGGGTTTAATAAAAGGTTTGGAGATATTTTAGAAGAAAATTTAGAAGTAGATAAGATTTTTTCAATTGAAGATGAAAGAAATCAACAGAATTTAAAAGAAGTTTACAATAGAGTAGATGGTGAATTTATTGCTATTTGTGAAGAGGCTATTGCTGAAATATCAGAGGAATTAGGAGAAGAACTTAATGAATCCATCCATATTGGATTGATAGATCATTTAGCAGTAGCAATGAAAAGATTAAAAAATAAAGAGGAAATAAGTAATCCGTTTATTGTAGAAATTGAGACTTTATATAATGTTGAATTTGAAATGGCAAAAAAGATTATTAAAAAGCTTCAACGTAAATATAGAGTGAAGTTTCCACAGGGAGAGATTGGATTTATAACTTTGCATATACATTCGGCAAGAAATGGAAGAAAGCTATCCAATACAATAAAATATAGCTATTTAGCTAATAGAATAGTAGCTCATATAGAAAAAAGATTTAATGCAAAAATAAATAAAAGGTCTCTTGATTATGCTAGATTTTTATCTCACATAAGATTTACTATTGAAAGAATATTGACAGATACTTTATTAAAAAATGATTTAATTGATGCAATTAAGGAATCTTATCCTATATCTTATGAAATTGCAGAAGAAGTATCTAAGATAATTGAAACTTCATTAGATAAAAAGGTACAGGAAGATGAAATTGCGTATATAGCAATGCATATTGAAAGATTTAGATTAACGTTATGTAAATAAAAAATAGCTGAGGCATTGCCGAGGGCACTGAAAAACTTAATGTTTTTCAAGTGCGGTTATCCACAAAGTAAAAAATAGTTAATGAAGCTGAAGCTT
>NZ_JAASHD010000065.1:0-9065 GCF_019734375.1 Clostridium sp. K04 | reverse complement strand
CTTCCCATAAAAATTGCTCCCTCTATAGTAATGACAGTTTTATTATTTTAACTGTCTACTATAAAGGGAGCATATCAACCAAGTGGATTCTGTTATTTTTATTTATAAAAAAAAATCTACATACAACTAGAAATAAAGTCTTCAAATAATTGAAGCATGACAGAATCTTTTAATGAAAGCATTTCAGGATGCCATTGAACTCCTACTACAAAATTTTTGCCTTCCATTTCAATAGATTCAATAATTCCATCTGGAGCAGTTGAAGAGGCGATAAGATTATTACCAAGATCTTTAATAGCTTGATGGTGAGCACTATTTACAATGTATTTATCGCCTAAGATATTATGGATTTTGCTATTTTCTTTAATTGATATTGGATGACAGATATTTGATAAATGACTATTTTGATTATGAAGTATTGCATTAGGAACAGTATGTGATATATCTTGATAGAGTGTACCACCTGCTGCTACATTTAATACTTGTATACCTCTGCATATTCCTAATATCGGTATGTTTAGAGATAAAGCTTTTTTTGTTATGGAAATTTGATACCAATCTATAAAATCATTACATTTTCCAAGGTGAGTTTCTGGAGAAGTATTGTATAAGAGTGGATTGATATCAGCACCACCAGGTAATAAAATACCATTACAAAGTGATAATTGATTCTCTAAAACATCTTTATCTCCAATAATAGGAAGATATATGGGGATTCCATTAGCTTTTGCAATACATTTTGAATAGTTATTATTATTATAATCAAAATAATTCCCTGCAAATGAAAGATTACACTCTGTATATAAAGAACCTACAATACCAATAATTGGTTTGTTCATTTTAACCTCCATAAAATTTATTGTTTATAATATATAGTATAGTAGAAAACCAACCTATTGTTTACTATAGTAATAAAGAAAAAAATGGACCATTATTAAAATAATCCATTTATTTTTTATTACAAAAACAACTATACTAATTAAAAGTTACGTGTAATGTTTATCTTATTATACAGTTTAGTAAAGACTATATATATCAGAAAATTCAATATTGCATTTATCTAATTTACTATGGCTATCTTCGTTTATATTATAAATAATATCTGAATTATTAATAGTTTGAAGTGGTAAAGTAAAGGTAAATTCGGAACCAATATCTTTAGTACTGTAAACAGCAATTTTGCCACCATGCATTTGAACAAGCGATTGTACAAGGGATAAGCCTATTCCACTTCCTTCACATTTCCTAGTTAAAGTATCATCAACTTGTATAAATCTTTCAAAAATAATAGATATATTTTCTTTAGGGATTCCAATACCAGTATCTTTAACAGAAATAATAACAGTATCTTCAGTTTTATCAATAAATACATTTATTATTCCAGGTGATTTAGTATATTTAACTGCATTAGAAAGAAGATTTAACATAATTCTTTCAATCTTATCAGGATCGCATGAGATAATTATTTCTTCAAAAGAGGTATCGAAAATTAAATCTATGCCTTTATCTTTCATATACTGTGCTACAGATATTGTTATATCTTCAATTATAGAAACTATGTTACAATTTTTAGGCTGTATTTCATAATAACCACTATCTATTTTGGTAATATCAATTAAATTATTAGCAAGTCTTAGAAGTCTGTAAGAATTTTGTTTGATTGAATTTGTATATTTTTTCAAGTTGAAATCTTTAGAGAATTTAATATTTTTATTAAAGATATTATGATTAATTACTTGCAAGCTAGCTAAAATTATATTAAGTGGTGTTTTAAATTCATGAGATATATTAGCAAAAAATTCATTTTTAATATTTTCTACATGTAATGACTCTTCCATAAGTTTTTTTTCAATTTCTAATTCTTTTTTATCGGTAATATCTTTTCCAGTGAACATAATAACATTATCTGAATTAATATAGGAACAATTCCAATTAAGCCATTTTATACAGTTGTTTTTAGTAATTAACCTAATACATAAATCGGTAATAGTTGATATAGAGTCTAAGTTGCCACTAAATAAATCATGAAGTTTATATTTATCATTACTATGTGTTAGAGTTAATAAATTCATAGATAGTAATTCTTCTTTAGTATATCCTAAGAGTTTAATCCAACCTTCATTAATTTTTAAGAAGTCTCCGTTAGAAGCTATAGTTGCTGTTAAATCTGTTGCTGTTCTTAATAAAAAAGAAAGCTCTTTTTCAGTTTTAAGGCGTTTATGTAATTCTATTTTTAGATTATTAGATAAAAGATAATTATGCATTGACATACCAAAGTGATTACAAAGTGTAGATATAAAGTCATTACGATTAACTACAGGAGTAAATTTATCTTTATATCCTATATAAATTAATCCTAAAAATTTATTATTATAGAAAATGGGTTGTACACATATTTGCTTTATAGTTTTTCTATAATATTTATGAAGTTTATTTGAAGCTAAAGAATCTATATCATATAATCCCCATCCTGTAAAAGGTTTAATAAGGGTTTCATATTGGTAATGTGTTAATTGAATTGACTGAAAATTCTTTGTAAGTTCATCGTAAGAAGAACTACAATAAGGAATTAATGATTCATTAAAGTATATCCAAGCATGAAATTCATCACAATTTAATGATTCTAAAATAGCATCACTAAGTTCATTAAAGAAAGTAAATTCATTAGTACAATCTAGATTTTGTTTTAATAAATTATTAATACTATTTAATTGTACATTGCTTTTGGCTATATCTATTTCATAATTATTTTTTAGTGTTAATGATTTATCTATTCTTTCAAATTTTTTTATATTATCTTTATTATTAAATATAAAATTTTTATGATTATCACAAGTGATATTATCAGTATAATTTTCAAGCTTAATAAATATGCTATCAGTATTTTTATATAAACCTCTAGAGGTATTGATATTAAATTCAATTGGAAAAGAATTTTTAGAAATAATATATAAGTTTTTTAATGGTGTATCTTTTAGTAAAAAAGCATTAATGTCCTTGGTGAATGTTAAAGATAAAATGTTTTTATTAATTATCTCATTAGGTTTATAACCAAGCTGTATAAGAAGAGATTTGTTTAAAAATAAAATTTTACCGGTATAATCTATAATAAGTATTTTTTCGTTTAAAGTATTTAAAAAATTTTCCATTACTCCTCCAAGAATATTTCACTATTTATATATTTGATTTCAATTATAACCTTATTTTAACAAAAAAAGTAGTATTATTGTGGAAAAAGTATAAAATATTAAGAAAAAATGAAAAGAAAGTAAAATAAAAGCGAAAAAGATAAATTCTAATTTGTAATTATTCAAGTTGTAATTATAATTATAGAATGATAAAATTATTTGAAGGTTTTAATAAATAAATCTTATATTTAAGCTTTATTGAATATAAGATTTATTTATTAAGTTCTACAATTTACACAAAGGAAAAGAAATAAATGAAAAATAATATAGTTAGAGTTATTTATATTACCTTATTAGCAATCGCCATTTTAGGAGTTGAGAAAGGATATAATGTTTATGCTAAAGAACAAATAAATTTTAAAAATATTACAATAGAAGATGGTCTTATCCAAGGAACTGTTGAAGCACTTTTTCAAGATAGCAAAGGATATATTTGGATAGGAACTAACGATGGTTTATGTAGATATAATGGATATCAATTTAATGTATATAGAGTTGAAGAGAATAATAATAGTATCAATAATAATTATATATTAGATATTAAAGAAGATGAAGATGGAGATATTTGGGTAGCAACAGCAGATGGATTAAGTAGAATAAGAAATAATGGACAATCTATAATTAATTATTTAGATAAAAGTGATAATGGTAATCTAACTAATGCAAATGTAAATAGTATATTAATAACTAAAGATAATAAAATATTAGCAGCAACTGCAGATGGATTAAATATTTATAATGAAGAAAAAGACTGTTTTGAAGAGATATATAGAAGTGAAATTTCAAATACATATATTGAGAGTATAACTGAAGATGAAGACGGAAACATATGGCTTGGAACAAATACTGGGGTAAATAAGATTAATATAACTTCCGGTAAAGTAGATGTATTTTTATTGAGTAGTGAAAATGAGAATGAGAATGAAAAGACGATTAATGAAATATATAAAGTATATTACGATAAAAATGGGTATATATGGGTTGGTACTAGAAATGCAGGAGCATATAGCATTAATATTAAGACTAACGAAATAAAAAGATATGTACATAATGATGATAAAACTTCTTTAGGTGGAAGTTTTATAAAAAGCTTTTTAAGAGATGATAATGGTCAAATGTGGATTGGTACAGATTTGGGTTTATCTAAATTAGATGAAGAGAGTGATACTTTTATTACATATAAGAATAAAATCTATGATAGAAATTCTATTGTAGATGATAATATTTTTTCTTTAATTCAAGACCAAACTGGATTAATGTGGATAGGAACATATGCAGGGATTAGTATTTTTAATCCAGAGAGTGAGATTCAACATTATAAAAATGATCCATTTGATAATTCAACTATAAGTAACAATATGATAACAGCTTTATATGAAGATGATGAAGGATATCTTTGGATAGGTAGTAAGTATAAAGGGATAGACGTTTTAAATGGAAATAAAGATAAAATAATTAATATTAGCTCGGAAACTATGAATATTTTTAAAACAGATGATATTTATGATATAGATGGAAATAAAGAAGAAATATATATAGCTACAGATAAAGGTATTACCATAATAAATAAGAGTAGTAAAACTTATAAGAATTATAGTGATTTTATTGTTTCTGGTGATAAAACTGTTAAAAGATTATTATATGATGACGGGTACTTGTGGGTTGGAACGAAAGAAGGATTATATATTTTAAACTTAGAGACAAAGGAATCAATAGATTTAAATTATATCATAAAAAAGTATAGTTATAGTGACAATTATATAGGAGATATTTTTAAAGATAGCTCTGGAGAGTATTGGATTGGAATGTTTAGGCAAGGTGGCTTAATAAGATTAAATCCAGTAGATAATACAGTAACTGTGTATAAAAATATAAAAGGTAATAAAAATTCTTTAAGTAATAATTCTATTAGGGTTATTTCAGAGGACAACTATGGAAATATATTGATTGGAACTAGTTTTGGGTTAAATATACTTAATAAATCAGGGGATAAATTTTTAAGATATACAACAAAATATGGTCTTGCTAATAATACCATATATGGTATATTAACAGACTTTAATGGAGCCATATGGTGTAGTACTAATATGGGGATTTCTAAAATAGATTCAAAAAGTGGAGTGATTATTAATTTAGATGTTACTGATGGTTTACAAAGTAATGAATTTAATGGAAATGCTTATTTAAAGAGTAGCAATGGAGATTTATTATTTGGTGGAATAAATGGATTTAATATTATTTCACCTAAAGATATAAAAAGTAATAATAAAATATATAGTTTAATATTAGACGAAGTAAAAGTTAACGGAGTTAAAAGAAACATTAAAGATATTAATAAATTAGAGTATTATGAAAATAATATTTTTATAGAATACTTTTTACCTAATTACAAAAATGTTAGTGGTATACAATATTATTATTGCTTAGATGAGAATGGTGATGAATGGTTTGAAATGGATGGTAATTCAATTACTTTAAGTAATTTATCACCAGGAGATTATATTTTTAAAGTAAAAGCAAGAAGTAATAATGGATTAATTACAGAAGAATCAAGTATTCACTTTTATATAAAGTATCCATTTTGGGCAAGTAAATATGCTATTTTACTTTATATAGGCATAATAGTTGCATTTGTTATTAATAGTATAAATAAAGTTAAAAAATTAGATAATTTAGTTGAATTAAGAACAAAAGAATTAAGCGAAGAAATGGATAGAAATTCAGAGTTATTTAATAGGATAATTGATTTAGAAAAAAGAAAGAATAGTTATTTAATTAATTTATCACATGAATTAAGAACTCCACTAAATGTTATTTATTCAACTGAGCAATTAATAAAAGAATTAAATAAAAATGAAGAGGGTATAGGAAGAGAAAAGCTTGATCATTATATGAGCATTATTAAAAATAATACCAAAAGATTATTAAAAATAATAAATGACTTAATAGATTCTTCAAAGATTGAGCATGGTAGTTATAATATAAATATTGAAGAAATAGATATTGTTTATGTTGTTGAAGAAGCAGCCTTATCAATGAAAGAATATATTGGGGCAAAGGATATCGAGTTAATAGTAGATCCTGAGATAGAAGAAAAAATAATAGAAGCTGATAAGAGCGAAATTGAAAGATGTATAGTTAATATAGTTGGTAATGCATATAAATTTACAGAGCCAGGTGGAGTAATAAAGGTAGTAATTATTGATTTAGGAGATAGTGTTAGAATAGAAATATCAGATACTGGAATTGGAATTGATAAAAAATATCATGATTTAATATTTAATAGATTTAATCAAGTTATTGATCCATCATCTGAAGTTAAAAAGGGAAGTGGATTAGGATTAACTATTACCAAGAAGATAATTGATCTTCATAATGGTGATATTTACGTAAAAAGTATACCAGGACAAGGAAGTAAGTTTATTATAGTGTTACCAGTTAAGCAAGAAAGGTAGTATCTTTCAAATTATGATATAACCTCATTAGTGAGTAGGAGATTAGTAAATGAGAAAGTTTAAGAAAATATATATAGAAATTACTAATGTATGTAATTTAAGTTGTAATTTTTGCCCAAAGACAAATAGAAAATATAAATTTATGAATAGGGAAGAATTTAACTATATAATTAATGAAATAAAGCCATATACAAATCACGTATATTTTCATTTAATGGGAGAACCTTTATTAAATGAAAATATAGAAGGATTTTTTGAAGAATGCCATAAAAATGAGCTAATGGTTAATTTAACTACCAATGGAACATTACTTAATAAAAATTCAGAAAAGCTTATTAATGCAAAATCATTGAGACAAGTAAATATTTCATTACATAGCTTTGAAGCAAATGAAAGCAATGTAGAATTATATGAATATATTAATAGAGTTACTGATTTTATTAATGAAGCTAGGGAAAAAAGTGATATTATATGTGCAATAAGACTTTGGAACATGGATAATGAAGAATTGAAGGGTGCTAATAAATTAAATTTAGAAATATTAAATTTATTAGAGAAAAATCTTAATTTAGATTTTTCATTAGCGGAGAAGTTACAGGAAACGCATAAAATTAAGTTAAAGGATAAAGTATATTTAAATATGGCTGAAAAATTTAACTGGCCAGATATTAGTATAAATTCTATTGGTGAAGAAGTATTTTGTCATGGACTTAGAAATCAAGTAGGAATATTAGTTGATGGTACAGTTGTTCCTTGTTGCCTAGATAGTGAGGGAACTATTGAATTGGGAAATGTTTTTAAAGAACCATTTGTAAGTATTTTAGAAGGCAAAAGGGCATCTGATATATACAATGGATTTTCTAGAAGAGTAGCAGTGGAAGATCTCTGTAAGAGATGTGGCTATGCAACAAGATTTAAAAAATAATATTTAATTAAGAGCTTTTAGATAGATAAATATGGATTACAAGTAAAATTGAATCCTATAACTAAGGAGGAAAAATGGAAGAAAGAAGTTTAAAAAAAGAAATTAGTCTTTTTATGGCTACAATGCTTGTGTGTGGTAATATGATAGGTTCAGGAGTATTTATGTTACCTTCAACATTAGCACAAGTATCAGGACCTGGGGCAACTATAATTGCATGGATAATAACAACTATTGGATCAATATTAATTGCAATTTCATTTGCTAATCTTGGAACTAAGTATCCTTCTACTGGAGGAGCATATCAATATACTAAGGAAGCTTTTGGAGATTTTGCAGGCTTTTTAAGTGCGTGGTTATACTGGAATGGGTCATGGATAGGAAATGCAGCTATTATTGTAGCAATAACTAGCTATGCATCAGCAGTTATTCCTGCATTAAGCAATCCAATGATTTCAATAATATTTTCTAGTGCAATTTTATGGATATTTACAATAGTTAATATTTTAAGTGTAAAAATTGCTGGAAAGCTTCAATCATTTGTAACTGTATTTAAAATCGGATTTTTTGCACTTTTTATTATTGTAGCATTTTTAAACTTTGATAATGTTAATATACTTCCTTTATTCCCAGAAGGAAAAGGGTTAAGTACGGTACCATTAGCTGCAACATCAACATTATGGGCATTTATAGGATTAGAAAGTGCTACTGTTGCAGCAGGAGAAATTAAAAATCCAGAAAAAAATATAAGAAAAAGTACTATTTATGGTTTAATAATTGCGTCAGTAATATATTTAGCAATAAGTATAGCAAGTATGGGAGCAATGGATAATAAAACATTAGCAAATAGTACTGCGCCACTTACTGATATATTAACCAATTCATTAGGAAACGGAGTTGGGAAAATTCTAACTATTGCAGTTGTTGTTTGTATTTTAGGAACTATTATTGGATGGTTATTAGCTACAGCAAGAGTTTCTTATGCTGCTGGGGTTGATGGTGTATTCCCTAAATTTTTTGGAAAGATAAATGAGAAAACAGGAACACCTATAAATTCACTTATATTTGGATCTGTTTTAGTTAATATATTATTAGTGATGAATTTCCAAAAAGGTATGGTTGATGCATTTACATTTATAACAATATTAGCAACACTTTCATATTTACCTGTATATATATTAAGTGTTTCAGCAGAAATGATGTTAACATTTAAAGAAAATAAAGAATTTAGTTTTAAAATATTTATTAAAAAATCTATATTACCATTATTAGCATTTATATATGTATTATGGACTATATATGGCTCAGGTGCTGAAACAGTAATGTGGGGCTTCATACTTATGCTTTTAGGAATACCTGTATATGTGTATAATCATCATAAAAATGAAATAAGTAAATAATAAAAAATCAGTAGCATTTTTAATGAACTGCTCCCTGTCAAGTAGACAGGGTAAATAATAAAAAATTATGATGCTAAGGTATGACTCCTATATTCAAGCG
>NZ_JAASHD010000064.1:0-9880 GCF_019734375.1 Clostridium sp. K04 | reverse complement strand
TTATATTAAAGGTTTTATTTTAATGTTTTCTTAAAATAACATTAAAAATAACTAAGGTTAGATAAATAATTTTTTTTTTGTGATATAATGGAAAATGTGAAAAATATGTAAAGAATAAATAAAGAAACATATTTTAATTACTAAAAAAACAATTTAAAATTTTAAAAGATTTAGGGGGGTTATAAGATGTGTGGTCATATATCTATATATTATAAAAATAAAAAAGCTGATGAACTATTTATAAGACAATTAACGGAAAAGATAATCCATAGAGGACCAGACGATACGGGATACTTTATAAAAGATAATATCGCATTTGGATTTAATAGACTAAGTATAATAGATTTAGAATGTGGAAATCAGCCATTTAAAAAAGAAAATAGAACTATTATATTTAATGGTGAAATATATAATCATAATGAGTTAAGAGCAGAGTTAAATAAAAGTAATGAATTTACTACTAATTCAGATACTGAAGTTCTTTTAACATCTTATATTAATTATGAAGAAAAATGTTTAGATAAGTTAAGAGGTATGTTTGCATTTATTATATATGATGAAGTAAAGGACATAGTCTTTGGTGCTAGAGATCATTTTGGAATAAAGCCTTTATATTATATAAATAATGATGAATTTATAGCCTTTTCATCTGAATATAAATCTTTGGTAAACTTAGTTGGTAAAATAAGTGTGGATAAGAGTGCATTACAAAATTATTTATCATTTCAATATACACCTAACTATAATACCATTATTAATGAAATTAAAGAGGTTCCAAATGGAACATATTTTACAATAAAAAATGGTGACATAGAGTTTAAGAGATATCATAAATTTAAATTTAGTAATAAAGATGTAATAGAAAAAAATGCTTATGACATTATAAATGATTCTGTAAAACATCACATGATAGCAAATGTTGAAGTTGGAACTTTTCTTTCGGGAGGAATAGATTCTACTATTACTACAGCGTTAGCAGCAAAAATTAATCCTAAAATTAAGTCTTTTTCTATTGGGTTTGATGTAGAAGGATATAATGAATTAAATTTTGCAAAGAAAACAGCAGAATATTTAGGTATAGAAAATATATCAATAAATGTATCGGAACAGGAGTATATAAAAGCTCTTCCAAGTGTAGCTTATTATATGGATGATCCGTTAGCAGATCCATCCTGTGTTGGTATTTATTTATTATCAGAGGAAGCTAGAAAACATGTAAAAGTAGTTTTATCTGGAGAAGGAGCAGATGAATTATTTGGAGGATATAACATTTATAAAGAATATTATAGTCTTAAACCATTTTCATATTTACCAGAAGCAGTAAAAGGTAAAGTTAATAAGATGGCTAAATTACTTCCAGACATAAAGGGAAAAAGCTATTTGTTAAGAGGTACTACCAAGTTAAAAGATAGATACATAGGTAATGCTAAAATATTTAGCAATGAAGAGGTAGAAAACATAATACATGATTATGATGAAAATAATACTTGTAGCAATATTTTATCTAGTTTATATAAAGAATGTGATAAGAATAATTATGATGATGTTACAACTATGCAATACATAGATATGAATACGTGGTTAGAAGGAGATATTTTATTAAAAGCTGATAAAATGTCTATGGCACATTCCTTGGAGGTAAGAGTACCATTTTTAGATAAAGAAGTTTTAAAGTGTGCTGAAGGTTTAACATTATCTCAAAAGGTAAATAAAAATAATACAAAGGTTTTATTAAGAGAAGCATTTAAGGATATAGTCCCGCCTTATATGAAGGAAAAGAAAAAGCTTGGATTTCCAACACCTATAAGAGTATGGTTAAAGAGTGATTTAGGAAGATATGTTAGAGAAACTATTACTAATGCAGATGTAGATAAATTAATAAATAAGAAATATGTGATTAATTTATTAGATGAGCATATTAAAGGTGAAAAAGACAATTCACGAAAGGTTTGGACAGTATTTATGTTTTGTTTATGGCATCAAATATATGTTGAAGGAAAATCTATATGTGAATTAGAATGGGATAATGAAAATGATAGTAAGTATAAATTAGCATAAGTTATATGAGTGAAGTAGATAAAGTAAGTTTACTTCACTTTTATTATGCCTAATATTAATAAATTGTAATAATTGAATTTATAGTAATGTAATATTCAAATTTTATACTATAGTTATAGTAGGAAATGAAGGGGAGATTACAGTTATGTCACTTATAGAAGTAAAGAATTTAAGTAAATTATATGGTAGTGGAGAAGCAGAAATTACGGCTTTAAAAAACATAAATTTAAATATAGAACAAGGTGAATTTGTAGCAATAGTTGGACCATCTGGATCAGGGAAAAGTACATTATTGCATTTACTTGGTGGAGTAGATAAGCCTAGTTCTGGAGAAGTAATAATAAAAGTGGAAAGTATTTATAAATTAAAGGAAAAAGAATTAGCCATTTTGAGAAGAAGAAAGTTGGGGTTTGTATTTCAATTTTTTAATTTGATACCAGTTTTAACTGCAGAAGAAAATATTGAAATGCCTGTACTTTTAGATAATGGAAAGATAGATAAAAATTATATGAATGAGCTTTTAAAATTATTAGGTTTAGAAGAAAGAAGAAATCATCATCCATCAGAGTTATCTGGAGGACAACAGCAAAGAGTTTCTATAGGAAGAGCCTTAGCTAATAAGCCATCAATTATTTTAGCAGATGAACCAACAGGAAATCTTGATTCCAAAAATTCAAAGGAAGTATTAGAACTTTTAAAATATTGTGCAAAAAAATATAATCAAACATTAATTTTAATTACACATGATATTAATATAGCAAAATCTGCAGATAGAGTTATTACTATTGAAGATGGTCAAATCACTACTGATGAGGTGATTAAATAATGAGAAGTTATAGTGATATTACTTTAAAATATTTAAGTAAGAATAAGAAGAGAAGTATATTTACTATTATAGGAATAATACTTTCATTGTCTCTTATTAGTGGAGTTGGATTTTTAGGTTTAAGTTTTAGAGATTTTATGTATGATAGGGCTATTAAAGGTAATGGAGATTATGAATTTCTTTTCTTTGATGTTGATAAGAGGGTAATTTCTATATTAAGAAATGATGTTGATTTAGATAAAGTTGGAGTTAGTACGATTGAAGGTAGTGGATCTTATAAGATAGATGGATATGAGGATAGTGAAGTTCATATTGATAGTGAAGATGAGACTGCTTTAAATGAAATATTTAATCATGAATTAACAGAAGGAAGATTGCCTAAGGGAAGTTCGGAGTTAATTATAGATAGTCATGCTAAAGAATATTTAGGGTTAAGTATAAACGATAGGATTAATGTTGAAGAAATAACTTATAAAGGTGGTAAAGAAGTAAAGACTAATAACTTTAAAGAGTATACTATTGTTGGATTTTCAAAAGAGAGCGTTAGCCCAAATGGAACATACTTTTATGCAGTAACTTGCTTAGATGAAATAAAAAATAATAAAAGTTATGATATTAGATTTACAGTTAAAGATAGAAAAAATAAAATAGATATAGCTATAAGCAAAGCAAATAACTTAAAGGTATATCAAGAGAAAATGTATATCCATAATGAGTTATTATCATTGCGTGGACAAACAGGATATACAGGAATTAATACTGCAATTAATGGAGCAGTTATATTTGTGATAGGAATAATTATAGTAGCTACTGTATTTTTAATTTATAATGCAATAAATATATCTGTAACAGAAAGAATGACTGAATTTGGAATATTAAGAAGTATAGGAGCAACTCCAAGTCAAGTAAGTAGATTAGTTATTAGAGAATCTTTAGCTTTATGCTTGATGTCAATACCTTTTGGAGTGACATCAGGATTTATAGGAGTATGGACTACTGTTAAATTATTAGAAAATAAGATAGCAATGATGATTGGGGATGGAGAAGGAATATTAGCAGTTAAGTTTTATCCAAGTATAATATTATTTACTGCAATAATAGGAATAATAACAATATTTATGGCATCTTTTGGGCCAGCAAAAAAAGCAGGAAGGGTATCTCCTATAAACATAATAAAGGGTAATAAAAGTAATGAGAAAATAAAATATTATAATGGTAAAATCATTAGAAAAGTATTTGGTATTGAAGGTTGGATTGCCTATAAAAATATAAGAAAAAATTCTAAGAGATTTATAGTTACAACTCTTTCATTAAGCATATCTTTAATAATGTTTATATTATTTACAACATTAAACATGAAGAGGATAGAGGAACTTAATTATATAAACAAAAGTAGTATAACTCATGGTGAAATTTATGCAAGTAGTGAAGATGCTAGTGAAATAGAAGATAAATTAAATAAAATTGAGGGAATAGGAGAAAAGTTTATTCAAGCAAGAACAGGAGTATCGCTTTTAGCTTTGGATTTAAATTTAATTTCAGATGAGTTTAAAGAGATATTTTCTTACGAGGTTGATGAATTCTTAAGTAATGTTCAAATTTATGGATTCGATGATAATTCATTAAAAGAAATAGGTATCACTGATGGTTTAAAAGAAAATGAAGTAATATTAGTTAATAGTAGAAGTCGGTATGATGAAAATGGTAAATTAAAAAATATTAATATAACTAACTTAAAAGAAGGAGATACTTTTAAAGTACCAGCAAGTAATTTTAATGAATTTCATAATGAAGATTATACTGAAAGTTTATTAAAAGATAAGGCTTTGTTTTAAAATAGTGTTGAAATTAGCATAACATAATAGGATGTCCATTTGGACATCCTATTTGAATCGCAATAGATTAATATTGTTCACTTTATTATATTATAGCATTAACTTAATTTACACATTTCATTTAAAGTATTTTTGTTATTTCTTTAATACACATTTTCCCCATCGTAGTCGTACAAAGACAAAGTCATTCTTACAAGTATATTTATCTCTAGCTTAATTGGTTTTGGAAGTATTTATTTATCCTATTTTAATGTCTTTAGCATCATTTGTAGTTATTTACTTTATTGTTGCAATAAACACATACAATAAAATCATTTCTAATTACTTATCAAATATAAAAGAGGCTATCACATGAACAATTTTCAATTGGTATGCGACATCCTCTTTCATTTATGCATTGTTTATATAGATACCTAGAATCACTCTAGATTATATATGACTGGTATTTAACATAATCCTCTTTACTACATTCTATACTAAATAAAGTTCCTTCATTAGTATATTCAGTTTCTAGAACAGTTGAACTATCAATTATATAAGATGTCATTTTACCATCTTTATAAGGAACCATAACCTTACATTTTATATAATCCATAAATATATTTTTACATATAGATTCCAATAATTCTTCTATACCTATATATTTTTTAGCTGAAACCAGCATCCCTTCTATATTGAATGTATCTAATTCCATTAAATCAACTTTATTATATACATAAATCACAGGAATATTATCCGCCCCTATTTGATTTAATGTTTCATTTGTTACATTTATATGATTTTCATAATTAGGATTAGATATATCAATCACATGAAGTAATAAGTCCGCATCACAAACTTCTTCTAGAGTAGACCTAAAAGCTTTTACTAAACTATGAGGTAAATCCCCAACAAATCCCACTGTATCTGATAATAAAAAAGATTTATTATTATCTAATTTTATATTTCTAACATAAGTTTCTAAAGTTGCAAATAGCATATTTTTTTCAAATACTTTTTTATCTTCATCATTTATAAACTTCTCTACTAAAGCATTCATAACAGATGACTTACCAGCATTTGTATATCCTACTAAAGCTACATTAGGAATATTAGATTTTTTCCTTTTACTTTTTTGTACTTCTCTTTGATTTTTTAATACTTCAAGCTCTTTATTTAAATTAGCAATTTTATCTTCTATTCTTCTACGGTCTAATTCTAATTTTGTTTCTCCTGCGCCTCTGTTTTTAGTCCCTACTCCACCACTTTGACGACCTAAATCTTCATTTGAACCAACTAATCTTGGTAATTCATATTGGAGCTTCGCAACCTCTACTTGTAATTTAGATTCTCTTGTTTTTGCTCTATTTGCAAAGATATCTAATATTAACGCAGTTCTATCTATGACATTACAATTTATTTCTTCTTCAATATTTTTAACTTGTGACGCTGATAATTCATTATTAAATATAACTATATCTGCATTGTTTTCTTCTACTAAATTTTTTAATTCATCTATCTTCCCACTACCCATATAAAAAGTAGAGTTAACTTTCTTTGAATTCTGCTTAATTTGACCAACAGTTTCTATTTTGCAAGCTAAGCATAAATTTTTTAATTCTTCCATAGATTCATCAAAATTATTTTTATTATTTATATTAATTCCTACAATTATTCCTTTTTTATCATCTTCATAATCTCCTGTAATTTTATATTTAAATATTAACTTTAAATATCACGGGATTATGACTCTTTATTAAATTAAGATAATAGCCACAACCCGTGACTTATCCTCTTAATCTTATTGACGCTATTCCACCATTCATAATCATTTTAACACCTCCTAATTTAAATCTACTATTACTAATCTATCTTTTGTTTATATCTAAATAACTGTATCCAATCATTATAAGAAACTTCACTAATATTATTAAGATTTATACCTAGGTATTTAATTACTGCATGAATTTGATTTTTTGTAAATACATCTCTTAAGTTATTAATAGACTTAGATATAAAACTTGTATATTCATTCCATTCATCTTTAGATATATCATATTTATATTTTCTTTTAAAATATACTAAGACGCAATCTACACTAGGCATGGGATGGAAGTCTTCTCTATTAAAATAGTGCACTATCTTAATATCAAATTTAGTTTTTAAAAGTAATGATAATTTACTCTCTCTAGGTATTCCCATAAATCTTTTTGCGGAACCTTTCTCCATAACTAGCCACATATCAGTTGGTGAATTTAACTCTTCTAATAATAATTTCTTAATAATCTTTGTTGTTATATAAAAAGGAATATTAGAAAATACCTTATATTCTCTTTTTTTAGGTAATTTCCAATTTAAAAAATCTTTATTAATAAGAGTAACATTATTTTTACTTTTAAATTTATTTATTAAATTTCCATATAAACTTCTATCTAGTTCTATAGCTGTAACCCAATAACTTTTTTCACATAAAGCTTCTGTTATATGACCTTTTCCTGGTCCAATTTCAATAACAAAATCATTTTTGGATATATTTGTTTTTTTTATTAATTTATATATAGTATTTTTACTAGTAATAAAATTTTGCGATACACTAATATCAACTTTTCCTCTATAATTATTACTTTTAGCTTTCATTCATAATCTCCTTAATTCACTATTTTTACTCTTTAAATAGCACGGAGTTATGACATTATATTAAATTTGTTTAACGATAGCCACAACTCGTGCGCTATCTTCTTAATCTTATTGACGCTATTCCACCATTCATAATCATTTTATTTCCTCCTATTTTTCATATAATAAGCTTTAAATATTTGTTTATAATTTTTGCATCTTTATTAAGTAGTTATTTTCAAACGAAGATATTTTTAAATTTTTTCATTATTTATACTCTCTATGTTAACTATTAATATTAAATAGCGCAGAGCTATAACATTATAAAAAATCCCCTAGAATATAAGTCGATATTCCAGGGGATTTGTATATTAAGCATATGCTATCTAATTTATAATATACCCAGGAGTAATGTATATTTTTTTTAATTTATTAAGCATTATATATAAATTTTTCATAACTACAACTCCTTTCATATTTTAATGTATTTAATAATACCATAAACTATATTTACTGTAAAGCACTCCGATTCACTTCTAGCAAAATCACAATATACTTTATAGATAAAATAAAAAATAGGAGCTATGCTCCTATCCTTTTGCTTCGCAATATAATACAATTGTTCATCAATCATTATATTTATTGTACACTAAAAACAGTAAAATAAAAACAAATTTTACCTTTTATACATATATTGGTCTTCTTATCTTAAAGTCCTTTATTAAAGATATAGAATGTGTTGAGTTAGCATGAATAAAGAATTTCTTAGGCTTATTTCTTTCAATTTCTGTTTTAAATAATTGGGTCCATTTATACCAAAATAGGTAGTTTGTTAGGAACTTGGTTGAAACACCATTAAACTTTCTTATCCATCTTTTTAAGCTACTATGAAAAGCATTGACTCTTTGAATATTATAAATATCCACAGTTTTTCTCCCGCCCCTAATTTGATGTAATTCAAAATTATGTTGAGCCGCAAATGGGATATAACTCCTATGTTTATCAGTACATAAAATAGAATTTTCTTCAACAACCTCTGATAAAGCCCTATTTATATCAGTATAGTTAGGTCTGCCATCACATATTAAACCAGTATATATATTTCCTAATCTATCTACACCACATAATACACAGGCAAATTCCTTTGATATACCTCTTGTATTTATTTCTTTACCACGCTTTCTTGATTCCCTTGGCATAGTAAAATTAGAACTTTTGCTATGATTCCCTTTATAGCTAAGGGCAAAGTATGTCTCATCGAGTTCAATAACACCCTCAAGAGAGCCGTAGCCAATAAATTTTCTAATAGCGTCTATAATTTTATGTCTCCAAAAGAAAGCTGTTGCAATATTAATCTCAACAATTTCGGCACATTGCCTAATAGTGTTACCATTTATCATACATTGAGCATATAGTAGCCATTTATCTAATCCCTTTTTACTACTTGAAACTGGGGATTTAGAAAAATCATTGAAAGTTTTTTTGCACTCTGGATTTTGGCATTTATACCTTTGTTTAACGCCATTCTTGCCATGATATTTTCCATACTTAGATATTTTATCATGATTGCAAAAAGGACAGCACTTCCCCTTGTTAAATCTATTTTCAGCGATTTCTTCATCTATAGAGTTAGTTATTCCATTTGACATCAATACAGTCTTTAAAAAATCAAATACCTTCTCTTGCTCATATGTATTTAATTGTGAAACTTGCTGAATAACATTATTAACTCTTGGCATAAAAAACCTCCTAAATAGTAGTTATATTATATATTATAACCATATTTATAGAGGTTAATCAAATTTCAACAGTTTATTAAAACAAAGCCAAAGATAAAGCAGAAGATAGATATATAGAATTTAAAGTTAAGAAGGTTATTGATAAAAATCCATTTGAAGAAGGATATAATTATAATTTTACAATAATAATGGGATATACAGATTACGAGAAAGTTATAAGTGAGTTGTATTTAAATAAATGGATAAAGTTTAGGTATAGTGATATGAGTAATGAAGAGTTAACAGAAGAAGCATCAAAAGCAGTTCGTGAAATTGCAGATGAGTATGAGGAAACTTTTAATGACTTAAATGAAGAAAATAAGATGCAACAACAAATGTGGACTGTTATAAATGTATTTGTTTATGGATTTATAGTTATGGTAAGCTTAATAGGAATAGTGAATGTTGTAAATACAATTTCACTCAATATACTCCTTAAGAAAAAGGAGTTTGGAACGTTAGGAACTATAGGAATGACTAGAATGCAGTTAAGAAAAATGGTATTACTAGAGGGGATTCTTCATGGAGTATTTTCATCTATAATCGGAGGAGGATTATCTGTAGGTTTAGTATTATACGCAATTAAAATAATAGATTTTGGTTTTTCGGTTTCATCAAAAATATACTGGCAGCCATTTGTAATAGGATTTACAATTAATTTATTAGTTGTTTTTATAGATTCATTAATACCGTTAAATAAGCTTAGGAAAATGAGTTTAGTAGAAACTATAAGAAATATTGAGTAATAAAATATTTATAAAATATTAACAGTAGTTTATAATAGTAAT
>NZ_JAASHD010000063.1:0-11147 GCF_019734375.1 Clostridium sp. K04 | reverse complement strand
TATTCCAAATCTACCACTTTAAAATACAAAAAAGGATGTAGTAGATTTGTTTTTCCACAAATCTTACTACATCCTCGCTTTTAGCAGCTTAGCCCCTTTTTTTTAATGTCCTTGACATAGGGTCCACTTTATAGCAGCTTAGCCCCTTTTTTTTTATGTCCTTGACATAGGGTCCACTTTAAAGGACGCTTGTAAAAAGTGTCTATTACAATAGGTTCTTTTTTGTACATTTTATAATTTTCATATTTTAGTAGTGTGAAGTATTTTTTATTTAAAAATTATATTTAATATTATTCTATAATAGTCTTTAAATAATCTATAAATCCCTCTCTTAATTCTTCTTTTCTAAGTGCATATTCTACAGTTGCTTGAAGGAATCCAAGCTTATCCCCTACGTCATATCTTCTTCCTTCAAAATCATATGCGTACATTGCTTCTTCCTCAATTAATTTAAGAAGAGCATCAGTAAGTTGTATTTCATTTCCCTTACCTGGTTTAGTATTTTCTAATATTTCAAATATTTTTGGTGTAATTATGTATCTACCTAAAATAGCAACATTAGAAGGTGATTCTTCTATTGATGGCTTTTCTACTAAGTCTTTTACCTTGTATACTCTATCTTCTATATGTATTCCACCAACTATTCCATATTTATTAACATCTTCAGGCGCTACAGTTTGAACTCCTAAAACTGAAGTTTTATACTCACCATAACAATCAACAAGTTGCTTTAGGCATGGCTTTCTATCATTATAAACAACATCATCTCCAAGAAGTACTGCAAAAGGCTCGTCCCCCACGAAAGTTTTTGCACAAAGTATAGCATGTCCTAATCCTCTTGGTTCTTTTTGTCTTATGAAGTGAACATTAACCATATCAGATATTTCTTTAACCATTTCAAGCATTTCTTGCTTTCCTGCTTTTTCAAGCTCCATTTCTAATTCAACACTTCTATCAAAATGGTCTTCTATACTCTTTTTGTTTCTTCCTGTTATTATAAGAATTTCTTCTATTCCTGATGCAACACATTCTTCTATAATGTATTGTAATGTTGGCTTATCAACTATTGGAAGCATTTCCTTTGGTTGTGCCTTTGTTGCAGGTAAGAATCTAGTACCAAGACCTGCTGCTGGTATTATTGCTTTTCTTATTCTCTTTTCCATACATATTTTCTCCCCATTACTTCTTATTATTACTATATACCTTTTTTATATTTTTATTATACAATTAATTTGCATTATTCATTAATATTAAATCCCTTATTTCTAACTCTTCTTCATGATACTTATAAATAATTTCTTATAATACTTAAACTCCTTTGTTCTAAAGAATATTAATATATATATACCATTTATAAGTACAATATTTATTATACAATTAATTATGAAACTTCCAACTGATACATTATACCTAATTTGACTAGTAATCCAATTTGTTATTCCCAGTGGAATTAATCCTATTAGTAAATACTTAAAATACATCTTAAAATATTCAACTAAAGGCTTTTTAAATACATACTTATAAACAACATATGGTTTTGTCCAAAATATTACTGTAAAGTTAGATATTAATGTCCCTATAAAAACACCTACAAGTCCAATTTTTCCTACTAAAAATATAGATAAAGTTAAATTAATAATCCCTTCAATTAATGGAGCATATCTATCTTGATAAAAGTTACCACTACCATTTTGAAATTGCTCTACGGAACCCCTCATTGCCATAAAATATAAATTTATTAAAATAATTATAAATGTAAAATTATCTAACAAATATTCATTTCCTACCCATAACCCCACAAATTGATTTAATGTATTATATAAGCTTATAACTATAAATGAAACAACCCAAAAACTTAAAAAGAAAACTTTTTTATGCACATCGTATGACTTTTCCTTATTTTGATCTACAAGCATATTCCCTACACTTGCTGTTATACCATTTAACCCCATAGAAACTACCCTCTGCAATGCTGATATTACAGTATTGTAATTAGCGTAATTTGCTAATTCTCCTAATCCAACAAATTTTGATATTAATATATTATCAGTGCTATTTACAACAAGTCCCCCTATTTTATGCATAAAAAGCGCTTTTACATTTTTAAATAAATTTAATTTTGTATCTTTATCTAATTTATCATTACACTTATTTAACCATGGATATTTTTTTAATATATAAATATTTATTACTATATAATAAATTATATTTATTAATAACTGAACACTAATAAAAATTATAAAATTCGAATAATTTCTTAAAACTATATATTGTAATAAATATATAATTAATTGAGATATTGTTGTTCCTAATGTAATCTTGTATTCTTCTTGAGCAACATTTAAAATACATAATTTATGTGAAAACATATATGTTATAAAACTGTTTAATAAGAATATTAAAAACCCTATTGTAATTGTTTTTATATCTATATTATTTTCAATAAAAAACTTCAAAAATGGAGAAATAGATATTCCAACTATTAATATTATAAAACCTATTCTTCTATAAAATTTCCCATAAAATCCTATATAAGAATTAATCATCTTTCTATCATTTTCTGCAAATGGCTTATATAATGAAAAAATTATGGCACTACCTACTCCTAATTCTGCTATTGAAATCCATCCTATTATATTAGTATATAAGGAATTTAATCCTAACAACTCATTCCCTAGAGTGTCTAAAAATACCTTTCTAATTATTATATTAGGTATAAATAATAATAAATATGTAACTATGTTTATACTTGAATTAACAAGTGCTTTTTTTGTACGCATACTACTCCCTTATTTATATTTTTTTATTCAACTTAAATTTCAATATAAATTATACTATATTTTGCTAATTAATACTTTTTAATATTATTTCTAAAATTCATGAATAACTTATTAATGTACATCTATAATAAATATTATAAATCGCTTAATTCAATATATTACACTCTCTTATAATATTTCTTGCTTCATATTTGATACTAAAGTTAATAAATCAGTTAAGTTCTATTATAAGAAAGTAAAATCATATCATAAATCACTTATATATTTTATAATAACAACTTTCTTCATTATTTATCCTTTCAATATACTTTTTAGTTTTTTAGGTATTAATAAAACACTATATAATATACTAAAAGTTATAACTTTAAGATATTTCTTTCTTTCCCACTCAATTTTCCAATAGCTTTTACAAACGGACCATGTTCTCTTTACATCCCAAGGTTTCCTTGCTCCCGAATAATGAATAATTTTTATAGAGTTCAATTGGTCTTTTGTCAAACTTCTCAAGTTATTTACTTGAAAGTTATAAATATATTCATTATCATATTTAACATTATTTTGATATAAATAATTTAATATATCTTGATCAGGATATGTTAATTTATCCCTATATTTTATTAAACAGTTTTTTATATCTTCTTCTGTTATACTTCTTCTTATTTTATTAAGATTAAATAAAATAACTCCTGAATTAAAATATACATGTTTATCATTTATGTCCATTCTCTTCTTTATATCCTGTATCTCTTTTTCCTTCTCATAAAAATCTTTACATACTACTAGATACTTATCATTAAAACTTTGATCATAAAATCTATCTAATTTACCATTAATAATAATATCTGCATCCAACCACAATACTTTATCCAAATCTTTAGGTAATAATTTCTGAGCTATGATTCTGTAATACATTTCAATACTAAACCTATTTATTACAATAGGAAGTTCTGGCAAATCATTATCTGATACAGCAATATTTTTAAACTTTCCACCCATTGCTTCTATATATTTTGAAATATCATTTATTTTTTCATCACTTAAACTTTTATTTAATAGATATATATTAATTTTCCTATCATTATTATATTTCATCAAAGAAAATAGCATTGTTTTACAAATTTCAAAATAATTATTGTTTATCGCTATCATAATATTTAAGTCTTTTTTCATTAAATTTTAACTCCCATCCTTCCTATAAATCTTTTCAGATATTTATAATTTTATATACTTATTTCTATTTCTATTTCTTATCAGCATTATTTAAAATACTATTTGCTAATTTATCTACTAACATACGCTGTTGTTGAGAATCTAAGCTAAATTTTCTAGCAAATAGAAAAGCTGAATTATTTAATTCATTCCAATCCTCAATATTAAATATATATGGATTACCTCGCTTCCAGTCTATATATCTCATACAAGCAATATATGAATCTTCTGTATTATAGATATTATTATAAAATTTAGAATTTCTAATAATTGTTTGAATAAAAAATTCATCACAACAGGTTGTATATCTAAACATTCTTTTTATTCTTGCTTCATTTGATAATATATATTTCACACACTGATCTGTCAAACTACACCAGTTGCTCCCGCCACAATATTTAATATCTTTCCTATCTCTATGTAAAAAGGTCATTTTTTTCTGGATTTTTACAGAAAAACGCTGCAAATAATATAAAACACCTTTTTTCCTTCCTACAATATCTTGTAAAAAATGATAAACAGAATATCTGTCTTTTCCATCTAAATTAAATTGTTGGGAACAAAAATGAATAAATTCTTTCCCATTATTTTCATCAAAGAAGTTATGTATATAATCTTGATTCTTTAACGGTAAATCTACTCCACTTAAAAAATGATAATATTTATAAGAATTCTTTGAAGCTTCTTTCAGTAAATTTAATTCATTTTGTATTTGACTATACCCTCCCCATGTTACACTAATTCTTTTCACAAAAAAAACATTTGAATATTTTATATCATTAATTATGGAGTCTTTATTAAAATCACCTGCTTTTTTATCTACATGTATATATATATCATTTCTTTTATCATCTAATAATTTTACAAGTACTCTTAATAACTCAAAATTATTATGTGCCATAATTAAATATGCATGTTTATATTCTATATTCATATCGCTACCTCACCCATCTTATAAAATACCTTTGCTAATTATTGTATAAATACTATCTTCAGTATCTCAATAATATTAATTAAAATTACAAACAAAATAATTATCTATATTTGATTAGATATTTCTTTTTACCTGATAAATCATTTCTATTGCTTGAATTTTTAGATATACATATAAGTATCAAATATATAATTGTCCATTCAAATGGATTTGTTAAACTATGTGAAACTAATAAATTCATAAATATGGATATCATCATAATAATATTAAACAAATTATCTTTTGTTAGTTTCCAAAAATATATTGTAAATATACTTAAACAACCTACCCCTAACTCTAAATAAATTTTTACTAAGTCCATTTCCAAATATTTTATATCTCCAACATTAAAAATTTCACCTAATATAATAGATGATGATCCATATCCAAATGTAGGATATTGTCCATTTAATATAAGTGATAAAAACCATTTTCTCCCCATAGTTCCACTTTCTAAATCCATTCCTAATGCATCAACTATTATTTTACCAAAACCAGTATCGGTTAATGCTTGATAATAAATTACGGTACCACAAATAAACATTATTGCAAAAATATATTTCCATTTTCTTTTAATATTAAATCTTAATTCCATAATATTATCTAATACAAATAAAATAATAGCCCATACCATTATCATTCTCTTGAATGTTAATAGTGTAAAAATTAAACTTCCAATCCAATAATACTTATTGTTTTTTCTATAATACGAAAAAAAGAAAAATAATACCAACATAGGAAATGCAAATATACTTGATTCAAAGTAAGAATTAGAATTAGTAAAACTTATATTTAAAATATCATTTATAGAAACTGAAAAAATATTAATAGAATACATATATAAAATTAGATAAATCCAAAATAGTGTTTTCATTAATTTTTCTAATTCTTTAAAAGTATATATATTAATTATACAAAAAGAATATAGAGCAGGCATTATTAAATATACTAATTCTACATAAGTTCTTGTAGGTATTGATACATTTATTTTCTTGGCTAAATAACTAGAATAGACTAAAAATATTCCACAAATAGCTAATAAAAAAATTAGCTCTTTCTTAAAGATACATTTTCCACCTCTATTTATATATATATATAACTCAAATAAACAAAAACCTATTGCTATCGTAAAAATTAAATACTTCAAATTATCATTAATAGATACTCCTAAATTTTTTTCATTTACTACATCTACAATAGTTTTGACAGTAAAAACCATTATAAACATAAAATAATTTAATGCCTTAAATCCTTTATCTACCTTAAATCTCTGCACAATAAAACACTCCTATACTCATTAGTTATTTGACTAATGGTAGTTAAATTTATAAACTCTATTCAATTTTAAATAAATATCCTATATAAAATTACGATAAACCAATAATATACACTTCCAAATCTTAAAATTTATTAATATTAATCTATCCTTTTACATAATAATATTATTTTAAAATCTATATTTTATTTCTTCAGAACCCTTTCACAAACTTTTTCAAAATCCCTTGACATATTCTTTTCACTTAGTATATCTCTAATAGCAATACAATTAGCCTCTCTCATACTTTCAATTTCATCATATGATTTAGAAATCACCTCTACCATCTTTTTACTTAAATCTTCTGCATCATATGGCTTATATGTAGTTACTCCTTTGCTACATTTAATATAATCTCTTAATGCAGGAACATCAGCCGCTATAATATTTGTTCCCAATACCATTTGTTGTAAAATAGTAAGCTGTGCAAATGAATAATTGAAATCATCTAATGGTATTATAGACAAAGCTGAATTATATATATATTCCATCAATGATTCTATTGGTATAAATGGAAGTACTTTTATATTTTTATTATCATAACTTAATGACGGATTACCAATAAGATATAATTTTTTCTTAATTCCAGATTGCTCATATGCCCTAACTAATGTATCCCAATCACGTTTACGATAACCAACACAAATAATATATGAATTTCGTTCATCAATTATCTTATATTTCTTTTTTCTCCAGTAATCATAATCTACTCCAACTCTAATAAAAGTTGATTTATCAACTAGCCACTTAAAATGTTTTTTATAATAATCTATCTGAGAACTTGTGTGATAAATTAGATGATCAAATGATTTACTAGAAAACTGACATAATTTATGGATTATACCACTTTCATCGGCTTGATGGAAAGAACTAATGTCAACAACTACAATAGGAGGTGTTTTTATTGGTAAAATTCGTTTCAAAGCCCCCAACATCATAGCGCTATCAGAACCATGAATCAAAATCATATCATACTTATTTATATTTTTAAGTATTTGTATTGTTTGATAAAAATGAAATCTAACTTTTTTTTCAAATTTTTCAATCCATTTAGGAGCAGAAATATCAATAACATCAACATTTACATCTTGTTTAAAATATTTTAGAAACCAAAATTTTTCTTGTGGGCAACAATAATCAGAAGGTTGTTTATCTTTGGGTATAGAATCACAGTACTCAATTTTCCAATTTATAAGTAATAAAATTCGCATAAAATATTCTCCTTAAGTTTTTATATAATAATATACTATTAATTTGAATTATATAATTAATATATCACTATCTCCATTTTTTCATAGTTCCATAAATTAAAGCATATATTTTAAATATCGGATATGCTCTATTAAGAATTATATATTCTATTTTTAATTTTCCTTTTAGTGTAGAATTTCCATATTGTATGATAGCTTTAATTAATTTATCACGTACATTAAGAATTTCATACTTAAAACTTTTATCTACATCCCTTACTAAAATAAATTTTAAAAACCATATAACACTTTTAGTATAGAATATCTTTCCTGATTCTATTAAAGATTCATCTCTACTCTCTTTACATTCCTTCCATACTTTTTCTATCAATTCATATGTATCAAAAAACTTTAAGCAATTTGAACTTGCCATAGTAGACTCATTTTGCTTTATATAATTATATAATGGAATGCATTTTAATGCTGCTTTTGAAGATACTTTACATACATTGTAGATAAAGTACATATCCTCGGCTGTTCTTTTATTAATAGGAAATCTAATATTATCTAATATATCTCTTTTATATAATTTTCCCCAAACATTCCATCCTATTTTTTCGCCTAATAAAAACTCATTTAAAATATTATAATTTTCCCAAACTATCAATTCACCACTATTGTTTATTGAGATATTCTTCTCTTCTTTTCTACATTCATTATAACCAACTATTGAAAAATCAGCAGAATTTTCTTTACATATATTGTAAAGTGTCTCAATCATATTATCTTCTACTGTATCATCTGAATCAACGAACATGATATATTCCCCATTACAATTGTCTAATCCAAAATTTCTACTAGAACTTACACCTTTATTTTCTCTATGAAAAACTTTGACATTCTGAAAAAAATCACAACATTTGTCACATATATTAGCAGTTTCACTATTTGAACCGTCATCAACAATAATTACTTCTACATTTCTATAAGTATTATTAACTACACTTTCTACGCACTTAATTAATTCCTGCCCTGTATTATAAACAGGGATTATTACACTTATTAAACTCTCCATATTAAATCCTCCTAAACTTCCTATAAAGTAAAAATATTTCTTTGTATAATATAGGATTTATCATAAAAAGAGCAAATTGAATTTTCTTTGCTTTTGAAAGATAAGTAGCCTTTGAAATATAAACATAATTTTCTCTTATAATTTTTTTAAAATGATTTAACTGTTCTTTTGAACATTTAACATGATTCTTTAAATAAAAATCATAAACTGTTAATGCAGCAGATGCATAAGATGTATGAGCTAGTACTGTAAGTTCAGGATATTTTCTTTCTAAGTATTCCATCTGCTCTTTTGCAGCATATTCAAAATCATGATTTATTTTTGTATTTCGTGAAATACTATTTTGACGTTGTAAATAATTATAACATGGGGTTGCTACATAACTAATTTTTTGTGCTCTGTCAAAAATTTTATACATAATATAAAAATCCTCACTAAGTTTTCCTACTGGAAATCGTAAATTATTAAATAAACTTTTGTGATATACCTTACTCCACGCTCCCATATCAAATAAACGATACGTATTCATTTCTAGAATTGCATCTGAAAAGTTGAAAACTTTATCATTTTCTCCTTTTACTTTACAAATACTCTTTCCATTTTCAAAAACATAATTTATTGCACATACTGATAGAAGACAATTATTATTTTGAAGTGATTTAATTAGCCGCTCATACATAAATGGCTCAATATAATCATCACTATCTACAAAACCTATATATTCCCCAATTGCAATATTAATTCCTGCATTACGTGCAGATGATAATCCTCCATTCGCCTTATGTATAACTTTAATTCTTTTATCTTTTTTCTCATAATAGTCACATATTTCTCTACACCTGTCTGGAGAACCATCATTTACTAATATTAACTCAAAGTCAGTAAATGTTTGTGCTAAAATACTATCTATGCATTTATTTAAATATTTCTCTACCTTATAAATCGGTACAACAATGCTAAGCATCGGTTTACACTCTCTATTTTTTCCATCTTTTATTACTTGTTCCATACATCTTATACCTATCATTCTTATTATTTTCTAGATTCTTATTATCTCTTTTTAAATCTAATATACAATTTCCTTAAATAGAATTATTATTCTTTATTATTGTCTTTTTCTATTATTGAACTAATTAATTTATTAACAAAATGCTATTATTATCGCTTAATACTCTGTATATTTTCCCCATAATATAAACTTAATGTCTTTTTAGAAATATCATCCCAATTATATTTATCACAAATATAATCTGCTGCTACCCTTTTGTATTCTTCTACAATACATTGCTCCTCACAAAGATATTGTATCTTTTTCATTAAGTCTTCTACATCTCCCTTTTTAAATATAACAGCTTTATCCTCTACCACTTCAGTACACTCATGGATATCTGATACTAAACAACAATTTCCATAACTCATAGCCTCTAAAAGACTTAATGGCATCCCTTCAAGATCACTTGGAAGTGCATAAATATATGCATTACTATACAACTCTTCTAACACTTCTCCTTGTACAAATCCAGTAAAAATTATTCTATTATCATATTGAGCTTTCTTCTTTAGTTTACTCATAAATTCATCTGTATCTGATGCTCCGCCAGCTATAACTAGTTTCTTTGATGTATTAATCTCTTTAAATGCATCAATCAGATATTCAATTCCTTTTTCCGGTACAATTCGACCAAGGTATAAAATATAATTATCTTTCTTCAATCCCCATTTATTGGTTATCGAATTAGCAACCTTTATTTCTGGTTTATTTACTCCATTTGGAATAAATACTGTATCTCTATTATATGTATCTTTAAAATATTTTTGTACATTATTACTTAACACTATCACTTCATCTGCATATTTTGCTGCAATTTTTTCTCCAAATTTTAAATACCAAGTAGCAAACTTACCCCATTTAGCTCTCTGCCAATCTAATCCATGTATTGTTGCAACTGTCCTTATTCCAAACATATGAGGAATCCACAACATAGCACATGGTCCTTCTGCATGATAATGTATGCAGTCATAACTACCAAATATAGATTTAATTGTTGCAAAAAAAGATGATGATGCTGCTGCAAGACCTTTTTTTTCAATAGTTGGTACTGTTATAATTCTAACCCCTTCATACTCTTTTGCTTTCATAAAATCATCATTAAATTCTTTACCACTTATATGGTTACCTCTTCTATTATAAACAGTAACATCAATGCCTCTTTTGGCAATTCTTGTAGCTAATTCCTCAACAACAACTTCTACTCCACCTTCTCTAGACGGTATCCTTTTTTGTCCTAGAATAGATATTTTAAAATTTTTAACATTTATATTTTTCCCCACAAAATCTCCTCCTTAAGAATAATTGTATTGTAATATTCCTATCAACTAAATATATCTCTCAATCAATACCATTAATATTCTCTAAGATTTAATCTCCTTCATGATATACTAATAATCAAATTAGCCATAATTGTAGTCTAGTAAATTCTAATTATTAATAATAATTATTAATTTTATTTTTGATCATCTATATTTTCATACATTTCATTATAGTAATTTAAGTATTCACCTGAAGTAACGTTTTTCATCCATTCTTGGTTGTCTAAGTACCATT
>NZ_JAASHD010000062.1:0-11776 GCF_019734375.1 Clostridium sp. K04 | reverse complement strand
TTTAAGACTCTCAAAAGAATTGCTGGTTTACTTTAACTATATTCTGTTCAATTTTCAAAGACCATTTACTCCGTCGCACCGAAGCGACTTCCTTATCTTATCACTGAGAAACTTTTCTGTCAACACATTTTTTTCAACATTTTTTCTTGTTGTTTGTGTTAATAAAAATTTGCTTTCATTCGTTGGAATTACTTGCGCCCCTCAGGACAAGATTTATGATATCACCCTAAATTTAATTAAATTTTTTCAAAATATACTATATTTTAAATTTATATTTGATTTTCTTAATTTTTTATTAAAATTCTCACTTTTACTTATATTGATACACTAGGAGCAGTGTTATAAATTTTATATAAAGTTATCCACTTAACACACATTATCCACAATATTATATACATTATATTATGTCTTTATTAACATAACTAACATTATCCACAAGTATATTTTTTCATTTACTCACTTACTTTTATTTAAGAATTTAGAATTGTAATTATATTATTACTTTTAAATTTTTTACTGAATATTTTAATAAATAAATTTCTTAACTAGAAAAATGAAAGAAGAGCATAAAAGTTATACTTTTATGCTCTTCTTTAGACTTACATTAAACTACTCTTTTCTTAGGAATGACAACTGGATTTTCTCTTAAACCTTTTACTTCTTCACTATCATCAATTAATGTTCCCTTATCAGTAATTGCATGATTCATCATTACATTACTTCCTATAACTGTATTTTGAAGAATTACACAATTTTCTATTACACTACCTTTTCCAATATAAACATTTCTTCCTATAACACAATTCTTAACTTCACCTTCAATATAAGAACCATTTGCAATTATAGAGTTGCTTACATTACTTGTAGTAGTATATTGCGTTGGACAAGCATCCTTTGGCTTTGTATAAATTGGGAAATGACTATAGAATAATTCCTTATTTACTTTTTCATTTAAGAAATCCATATTTGCATTAAAATATGCATTTATTGAATTTATACAAGCTAAATATCCTTTAAATTCATATGCTCCAACTTTTAATTTATCTATATTTCCATTAATGTAGTTCTTAATCTTCTTATATCTTCCGCCTCTAATGCATTCGTATATCATGTCTATAAAAAGATCAGTCTTCATTATATACATTTCCATATTTATATTAGCACTGTTTTTTAATCCAACATTTTCGCCAACTCCAATAACTCTTGAATTTTCATCAAGGTTTAATACTTGGCAATCTATAAAATTATCTTCTACATGTTTAACATTTTTGTAAACAGTAGTTACATCATTTCCTTGCTCAATATGATATTTAATTAATTCGTTATAGTCTAAGTTACAAACCATATATGACGAACAAATTAATGTATATTCTTTTTTACTATGATCAAAATAATCAATATTATCTAAAAAATTATGAACATCATCATGTACAGGATCTTCATCACTAAAATTAAATACCTTTAATCCATCTTTTTTACGATATATATCCCATGGCTTTCCATTTGTTAAATGATCCATTAATGATCTTGATTTATTTTTTGTAAAAATACCTATTGCTTCAATTCCTGAATTAGTCATATTGGATAAAATAAAATCTACTACTCTGTATCTACCTGCTATAGGCAAAGACGCTAACGGTCTATGTCTTGTCAGCTCCGTTGTTTTTTGTTCATTTTCATCTAAATTAATTATACCAATACAGTTATTCATCTTCTCATCTCCTCTTCTATCTTAAACTTCCATTGCTTCTATTACACTACCGCTTTTAATATCTTCTTTAGATGCTATAACAGATATTTTTTCACCATTTCCTATTTTACAATCTTTTCTTATTTTTGCTTCTCCACCGATTATGGCTTTATTAATAACTACATTATCACCTATCTTAGCATCTGTCATAATTACAGAATCCTTAATAACAGTATTCTTACCAACATACACACCTTCAAATAATACTGAATTTTCTACCGTACCATGAACTGTGCATCCCTCAACAACTAATGAATTTTTAACATTAGCATCTTTTCCTATATACTGAGCCGGTCTTACAGGACTTACAGAATAAATCTTCCAATCATCTTCATAAAGATTTAATCCACTTTCTCTTTTTAATAAGTCCATATTTGCTTCCCAAAGGCTACTAATTGTACCTACATCCTTCCAATATCCTTTGAATGGATATGCAACTAATTTTCTACCTTCGTCTAACATTTTAGGAATTATGTTCTTCCCAAAATCATTGCTTGATTCTTTATCCTTCTCATCTTCTTTTAAAGCTTGTCTTAAGACTTTCCAGTTAAATATATAAACTCCCATTGAAGCCATGTTACTTTTTGGGTTAGCTGGCTTTTCTTCAAATTCATATATTGATAAATCATCATTAGTATTCATTATTCCAAATCTACAAGCCTCTTCCATAGGAACTTCTATTACAGCAATTGTTGCTTCAGCATTTTTTTCCTTATGGAATTGAAGCATTTTATCATAGTCCATCTTATATATATGGTCTCCTGATAAAATTAATACATATTCTGGATCATATCTATCAACAAATTCAATATTTTGATAAATGGCATTAGCTGTTCCCTTATACCAGTTACCTCCCTTTTCTTCTTGATATGGTGGTAATATACTTACTCCTCCATCTCTTCTGTCTAAATCCCATGGAGTACCTATTCCAATATGCGCATTTAATTCTAAAGGTTTATATTGTGTTAAAACTCCAACAGAATAAATTCCTGAATTTGAGCAATTACTTAATGGAAAATCTATTATTCTATACTTTCCTCCATAAGGTACTGCTGGCTTAGCTAATTTTTTTGTTAATACACCTAATCTTGATCCTTGTCCGCCTGCTAATATCATAGCAACCATTTCTTTTTTTCTCACTATTATCCCCATCCCCTCTTAATTTAATATGCCGCAATAAACTTATTACACTATTAAATTACATTTTCTTATTTATGTTAAATTTATTATTTTGGCTATATAATATTATTATTTAATGCATTTATATTAATTAATCTATTACTAAACAGCTTTTTTAAAAGCATTTAAAATTAAAATCTATATTAAACTTTGTAAAATTTACTCATTATTTAAAAATTATGGAATAGTTCTTTTTAATAAGGCACTTTATTTATAGAAAAGTGCCTTATTTTTTCTATAAAATCTTTAAAATTTTATATTCATGAGATTTTAACTCTATCTCAATTTGACTATTTTTTACTTCATACTTTTTATCATTACTCATTAAATCAATAACGGTATTTCCATCATTAACATCATATAATGAAATATTCTCTTTCTTTTCCATAGTATTAACTACAACCACTATCTTTTCATTTCCTATTAGCCTTTCATATCCTAAAACTTCGTTATTAAAATCTAAGAACTTTATTTCTCCGCTCTTCAATGCCTCTTCACTAGCCCTGATATTAGATATCTTAGTATAGAAATTTAAGATATCCTTGTTTTCCTTTCCCCAAGGATATGCCTTTCTATTATATGGATCTTTACCTCCAGTCAGACCAGCTTCATCTCCATAATATATTAGTGGAACACCTGGCAATGTCATTTGAATAACTACTGCTAATTTTAATAAGCTAATATTATTATTTAAAATAGTTAATACTCTTTCAGTATCATGATTTCCTAAAATATTCATAGTTGAATAAAAATATTCCTTTGGATAGTTTTCCTTAAGAGACATATATTTTTTAATAAAATATCTATTTCCAATATAATTTCTAACTAAATCTAAAATTATTTGTCTTAAAGGATAGTTTGTAACTGAATCTAGTTCACTTCCAAATAAATATTCTCTTCTTCTATTATAACTGTATTTATTAGATGCATCCTCCCATACCTCGCCGATCAATACCCCTTCAGCTTTTACTTCTTTAAGCTTTTTCTTTAAAATTTTAATAAATTCATCCGGTAATTCATCGGCAACATCTAATCTCCACCCACTTGCTCCAAGCTTTAACCATTTTTCTATTATTGAATTATTATTTCTAATTATATAATCTAAATAACTTGGATTTAATTCATCAACATTAGGCATGTTAGAAAATCCCCACCATGCTTCATATAACTTTGGATAATCATTAAATCTATACCATCGGTAATATGGTGACTCCAAAGATTGATAGGCTCCTAAAGAATCATAATTCCCAAACTTATTAAAATACTTACTATCACTTCCCGTATGACTAAAAACCCCATCTAATATGATTCTCATTCCTAAATCTTCAGCTTCACTACATAGTTCCTTAAATATTTCTTCATCTCCAAACATTGGATCTATTTTTTCATAATCTCCAGTATCATATTTATGACAGCTTGGTGAATCAAATATTGGATTAAGATATATTGTACTTACTCCTAATGATTTTATATACTTTAATTTTTTCTTTACGCCTAAAAGATTTCCACCATAGAAATCCCATCTAACTATATTTCCTTGTTCATCTTTTATATACATTGGATCATCATCCCATTTTCCATATATAAAAGTATTTTTTTTAGGATTTAATACTTTTCCTTCTTTATTCCCATTGAAAAACCTATCTACAAATATCTGATATATAATCCCTTTCTTATACCAGTTAGGAACTTTCTCATTAGAGTATATAGTTATTTGATAACTTTTAGGATCATTAAAGTACGTTTGTCCTTCTCCACCTAAAGATTCTATATTATTGCCATATAAAATATTTCTACCACAATAATTTACCCTAAAATAGTAATATATCAATCCAAAGCAGTTGCTAGTATCTATTTCATTTTCATAAACCCAACTATTTACGTATCCATTCCATCCTATTTCATTCATTTGAACTTCTACTTGATTATTATAAAAATTAATCAAATTAATATAAACTGAACACTTTTTACTAGTCCATATTCTAATTCGCACTTTAGTTCCTATAGTAACTGCTCCAAATGGATTTCTTAACTGAATATTATGCGAATCATGGAAAATTTGTATATCATCCAAATTCACATTCCTCCTATAAATTTTTATATATTACAGTAGATCCCCATATACCAGTTGCATATTCCTGAATAGTTCTATCTGATGAAAAGATACCTGAATGTGCTATATTAACACCACACATCCTTTGCCATTTTTCTTTATTCATATAAAGTTTATTAACCTTATCTTGTGCTGCTAAATAAGCATCAAAATCTTTCAATACAAAGAACTCATCATTATATGTTAATAAATTCTCATATATTGTTCTAAATCTATCTTTATCACTACAATATTTACCATTAATTAAATCGTTAGTTACTCTTTGTAATCTTGGATCATTGTTACAAACATCCCATGATGAGTATCCACCTTGTTTATGATAATTTAGTACCTCTTCAGCATTTAATCCGAAAATAACGATATTATCTTCTCCAACCTCATCTTTAATTTCTATATTAGCTCCATCTAAAGTTGCTATTGTAATAGCACCATTCATCATAAACTTCATATTAGATGTACCAGAAGCCTCCTTAGTAGTAGTTGATATTTGTTCACTTAAATCTGTTGCTGGTATTATTTTCTCTGCTAAAGATACTTGATAGTTTTCAAGCATTACTACTTTAATTTTATCATTTACTCGTGGATCATTATTTACAGTTTCAGCTACTCTGCATATTAATTCAATTATATTCTTTGCTAAATAATATCCTGGTGCTGCCTTTCCTGCAAATATAAAAGTTCTTGGTATTATATCTAAATTAGGATTTTCAATTAATTTATTGTAAAGATCCATTATTCTTAAACAATTTAATGTTTGTCTTTTATATGCATGTATTCTTTTAATTTGAACATCAAAAATTGAATTAGTATCAATAACTATTCCATTTGATTTATAAATTTCTTGTGCTAATCTTTCCTTATTATCTTTCTTTATCTGTCCAAGCTTTTCTAATACGCCTGGATCATCTAAATAATTTTTAAAGTTTTCTAAATCAGTAGGATGTTTTATAAAGCTATCTCCAATTGTATCTACCAAAAGCTTAGTTAATTTAGGATTAGATCTTATTAACCATCTTCTATGTGTAATACCATTTGTTTTATTATTAAATTTAGATGGATATAAATAATAGAAATCTGACATTTCTCTCTTTTTTAATATTTCGGTATGAAGCTTTGCAACTCCATTTACACTATGGCTACCTACTATGGCTAAATTAGCCATCCTTACATATCCATCTCCTATAATAGCCATTCTTGATATCTTATCCCATTGCCCTAAATACTTATTCCATAATTCTTCACAGTATCTTCTGTTTATTTCTTCTATAATCATATAAATTCTTGGCAGTAAACTCTTAAACATATCTACTGGCCACTTTTCTAAAGCCTCAGCCAAAATTGTATGATTAGTATACGAAATAGTATTTTGAGTTATTCTCCAAGCATTTTCCCATGATAGCCCTTCCTCATCTAATAATATTCTCATTAACTCAGGAATTGCCAATGTTGGATGAGTATCATTAATATGAATTGCTATTTTCTCATCTAATAATTTTATATCTCCCTTATGCTTCTTATAATGTCTTACTATACTTTGTATTCCTGCTGAGACAAAGAAGTATTGTTGTTTTAACCTAAGCATCTTTCCTTCATAGAAAGAATCTTCAGGATATAAAACTAATGAAATTGCCTCTACTGAATTTTTATATGAAATTGCCTTTAAAAAATCACCTCTGCTAAAAGATGAAAAATCAAATTCATTTGATACTGGCTCTGCACTCCATAATCTTAAGGTATTTACAACCTCATTTTCATATCCAACTATAGGAGTATCATAAGGTACTGCCAATACAGGCTCATAATTAACATGTGTAAAAGTAAGTTTTCCATTAACGTAATCGGAAATTATACTTCCACCAAACTTAACAATTTCAGCTTTATCTTGCTTTTTTATCTCCCATACATTACCTTCTCTTAACCAGTTATCAGATGCTTCTACTTGTTGACAATCCACAATTTTTTGCTCAAAAAATCCATATTTATATCTTATTCCACAACCATGTCCAGCAATATTTAAAGATGCCATTGAATCTAAGAAACAAGCTGCTAATCTTCCAAGTCCTCCATTTCCTAAGCCTTGGTCGTGTTCTAAATTTTCAATTTCTTCTAAGTCAATATCTAATTCGCTTAAGGCTTCTCTGCAGATATCCCTTATTCCCAAATTTAAAAGAAAATCACCTAATAGCCTTCCTAATAAGAATTCCATTGAGAAATAGTATACTTGTTTTTCTCCAGTTTGATTGTATCTATTATTAGTATCCATCCAAGTACTAATTACATAGTCCCTAACCAAACTCCCCAATGCTTCATATTTTTGTTGATTATTTCCTTCTTTTAATTCCTTTCCGTGTAATTGAACGAATTTATTGTTATAATCTCTTTTAAATGAATTCTTATCAATTGATAGCATATATCTACCTCCTAATAGCTTGTATCCATTAAGGTCTCTTGACTACATCTTCATATAACAATTTATATTGCATAGCTGATTTTTCCCAACTGTTATCTGAATCCATAGCTTGTCTGATTATGTTATTCCAAGCATCTTTATCGTCGTAGATTGTTAATGCATATTCTATTATTTGCATTAATTCATTTGAATTAAAGTTTTTAAATCCAAAGCCATTACCTATTCCAGTGTACTTATTATAAGGAGAAATTGTATCTTTTAATCCTCCTGTTTCTCTTACAATTGGTATTGAACCATATCTTAAAGCAATTAATTGTCCTAATCCACAAGGCTCAAATAATGAAGGCATTAAGAACATATCTGTTGCAGCATATATTTTATGAGCTAATGAATTATCAAATTTTATATTTGCTGAAACTTTATCTGGATACCTATATTGTAGATTCTTAAATGTTTCTTCATACCAGTAATCTCCTGTTCCTAGAACAACAAATTGTATATCTTTTTGAAGAAGCCTATCAATTATGCTTACTATTAAGTCACATCCCTTTTGATGAGTTAATCTAGATATTAAACCAATCATAGGAGTCTCTGCCCTTTGTGGTAATCCTAGTTCTTTTTGAAGAGATAACTTATTTTCAACCTTATCTGATATTGAATCCCAAGTAAAATTCTTAAATATAAGATTATCCTTCTCAGGATCAAATTCTTCATAATCTATCCCATTTACTATTCCCTTTAAGAAATCACTTTTACATCTTAGTAATCCATCAAGCCCTTCTCCATATTGTTGTGTCTTTATTTCTTCTGCATAAGTATTACTTACAGTAGTAATTTGATCAGAATAATTTATTCCGCCTTTTAAAAAGCTAACTGATCCATTTAATTCAACACTACCATTAGTTAACGGCATATAGTCATATCCAAATAGCTCAGGTAAAACATTAGGTACAAAGCTACCCTTAAACAATAAATTATGAATTGAAAATACAGTTTTCATATTTGAGTAAAACTCGTTATTTTTATACTCTAAATTTAATAGTACTGGTACCATACCTGTTTGCCAATCATTACAATTGATTATATCCGGCTTCCAATCTATTTCTTTAATAAATTCTAAAACTGCTCTATTAAAAAATGCAAACCTTTCGCCATCATCATAATATCCATATAACCCATCTCTATTAAAGTAATATTCATTATCTATGAAATAATATACAACATCTTTATATTTATATTGAAAAACACCACAATACTGATTTCTCCATCCTACAGGAACTGTAAACCACTTTATAAATTGTAAATTTTGCTTTAGTTCATCCTTTATATTCTTATACTTTGGTATTACTACCCTAGCTTCTACACCTAGTTCAGTTAAGGATTGAGGTAATGCTCCCATTACATCTCCTAAACCACCAGTCTTAATAAACGGATGCGCTTCTGATGCTGCAAACAATACTTTCATCTATTCACACTCCCTATTTAGATTTATTATTCATAACTTTTAAAACAATAGCTGCCATTGGTGGAACTTTTATTTTCACAGAATATGGTTGATTGTTATAAGGAATTTCTTCTGCTAACAATACATCATCAATAACTTGTCCTGATCCTCCGTATATTTCGTTATCTGTATTAAAATCTTCCACATACTCTCCTAATTTTGGAACCCCTATTCTGAAATCATATCTAACTACAGGTGTATAATTGCACACAAATACCAAAGATTCATTATTCTTTTTATCGTGTCTAATAAAAGAGAATATGCTTTCATCACAATTATCTGCATCAATCCATTCATATCCCTCTGGTTCATAATCATTCTCCCATAATGCTTTATTGTCTTTATAATAATGATTCATATCTTTAAAGAATAATTGTGTCTTTTTATGCATATCGTTCTCTTCAGTTAAGTTCCATTGTAACTCTTCATACTCATGCCATTCTGTAAATTGACCATATTCTGAACCCATGAACATTAACTTTTTCCCTGGATGTCCCATCATATGAGCTAAGTAAAGTCTAAGCCCAGCAAACTTATTCCAGTAGTCTCCCCACATCTTATTAACTAAAGAACCTTTACCATGTACAACTTCATCATGAGATATAGATAAAATAAAATTCTCTGAGTAATTATAGGCCATAGAAAAAGTCATCTTATTATGATGATATTTTCTATACAACGGGTCTTCCTTAATATATGTTAAAGTATCATTCATCCATCCCATATTCCACTTAAAATTAAATCCTAATCCACCATCTTCAACAGGCTTTGATATTTTAGGCCATGCTGTAGACTCTTCTGCAATTGTCATTACAGTTGGAAATTCTTTGTGAATCGCAGTATTATACTCTTTTATAAATTGCATAGCTTCTAAATTTCCATTCTCACCATAAATATTAGGATGCCATTCATCATTTTCCCTACCATAGCTAAGATAAAGCATATTTGATACTGCATCATTTCTAATACCATCTATATGAAATTCTCTTATCCAAAAGAATAAATTAGAAATTAAAAAACTCTTAACTTCAGGTTTTCCTAAATCAAAATTAAAAGTTCCCCAGCCCTTATTATCTCTTTTCCACTCTTCATCATATTCATAAGTTGGAGTTCCATCAAACATATATAATCCATGAGCATCTTTACAAAAATGACTTGGTACCCAATCTAATATTACTCCAATACCAGCTTTATGAAGTTCATCAACTAAATATTTGAAATCATTCGCTGATCCATATCTGCTAGTAACTGAATAATAACCTACACCTTGATATCCCCAAGATGCATCTAATGGATGCTCAATAATCGGTAAAATTTCTACATGTGTGTAGCCCATGTCTGTTAAGTACTTTGGCAACTCTGCAGCAATTTCTTTATATGTTAAAAATTCTTTGTTTTTAGTTTTCCATGATCCTAAATGCATTTCATAGATATTTATTGGACTCTCATACATATTAAATCTTTTTCTTTTCATCATCCAACTTCTATCATTCCATTTATATTTATCTGCTTCACTAACAATTGATGCAGTATCAGGCCTTTTTTCTGATTGAAATGCATATGGATCAGCTTTTAAATTATAGTGTCCATATATATTTTCTATTGCATATTTGTATTTCTCTCCTGCATTTATTCCCTCTATAAATATACTCCATAAGCCTTCATCTGATACCTTTTCCATTTTATATTCATCTTTTATTTCAAAATCTGAAAAATCTCCTACTACATATACCTTCTTTGCTCTTGGAGCCCAAGTTGTAAATCTTACCCCTTTTTTTCTTTTTTCTGAAACATGATGTGCACCCATAAAGCCATATGCTTCATAATGTTTTCCTTCATGAAATAAATTAATGTTTTCAGGTGTTAACTCACATTTCACCTTTTTTCTTGTAGACTTACTTACTTTATCATTATCTAAACTTTTACTATTTATTTTTTTATTAACTGTTCTAACATCTTCGATTGTCTTCTTAGTACCACTTTTCTTAACAGCTGCTCCATTTTCTCCTCTCATGTAAATCCTCCCTCATATTTATACTGACGTAAATTACTTTTATATCAAATCTTATCCTTTATTTTATAATTCTACCATCAAGCATTTATACTCTTCAACTTCTTTTAAGCGACATTTAATCTAATAAATCCACTTATAACTTTATATATAACTGTTTTTATTGTTGCTTTTTGTTGTTTTTAGGGTGTTATTTTCTCTTTTTTGTCTATTTTTTAGGAAATATTGCATTATTTTTTATCTTTAATTTGATACTATATTATTTAAAGTTATATGCTCTTATAATATTTTTTATTATATTTTTCTATAATATTTTTAAATCTTGTATTTTCAAAAGAAATTTTCACTAAGCTTATTCCATCTAATAACATTTACGAAAATTAATTTCAATCTTTCAATTAATTTTTGATAAATTAGCAGAAAAATATATAACCTCTCTTTTGTCATGACGTTTTTACATTCTAATTAATATTCAAGTAGAATCTTGCTTTATCACTTAACTATAATTTAATATAACAAAAAAGTACTTAGCTTTTACACTAAGTACCTTATACTACCTTACAACGTTCATCGTGGCAATTCTTAATACTTCGATTAACCTTCGCTAAATTGCCCGCAAAAGACATAACATGTCTTTTGCCTCTCCCAGTGGAAGAGCATAACGTTGTGCTTTCTATTTAACTATAATTTAATATAACAAAAAAAGATACCTAGTATAAACTAAGTATCTTCTTACCTGGCAACGTTCTACTCTTCCACACAGTCCCCCGTGCAGTACCATCGACGCTGTAGAGCTTAACTTTCCTGTT
>NZ_JAASHD010000061.1:0-12005 GCF_019734375.1 Clostridium sp. K04 | reverse complement strand
TTTAACATGAACGTACCCGTATGGGTTATTTTTTTTGCAATTAATTAGTGTTGCACTTGATATTGTAATTTATCATATTAAAAGAAAATACGAAAATATTTTTAAATGCATCATATAATAATACTAAGTTATATAGATAGTACTACCTGATGGGAAATTATCATAAATCCATTTTGCATTTTTTGTTGATAAACGAACACAACCGTCTGTTAATTGCATACCAAGTCTAGGATCTCTAATACTTCCATCTAAATTATACGGTATGGAATGAAATAAATAATTATCCTTTATTTGCGTGTAATATAAACAGCGAAAACCTCTTGCTTCACCAAATGAATATCCTTTAGGACCGGCATAGAAAATACCTTTTATAGTAGGGGCACTAGGTTTTCCGATAGTGCAAATATAAGAATCAATTAAGGTCCAATTGTTTATACTTCCTTTAAATATATTTGTTTTAAAGTTTGAAGTATCTACCCAAATTAAGTATTTAGTTTTACTAGAAAGGTTACTATTATTTATGAAGTTATAAGCATCATTTTCATAAGAAGTTGAATTTCTTAAGGAAGATGATAAAATATTAATGCCATATCTAGTAAGGTGATAAAAATTTTTTAGTTTAGTGATAAAACTCATATAAATTGCTCCAAAGAATGTTTTATAGTATATTTTACGAAAAGAATAAATAAATGTTAAATATAAAAAATAATTATTTGAGATAGTTGCAAATTAATGTAATAAAAAATATAAATAAGGAGTAATATTTAAGTGTGAAAAAAACGTGAAATCGTTTAAATTACTTTTATGATAGTGTATAATTTTAATACGGGGGTGTATTTACAATGAAAGTAATTAAAAAGGATGGTAGAATTCAAAGTTTTGATATTAGTAAAGTTAGAAGCAGTATATTAGGTGCATCTATTGATAGTAACACTATTATAAATGAGTCAGATTTAAAAATTGTTAGTAATAGAGTAGTAAAAGTGTTAAATAGTATAAGAGAAGAAAATGGGATTACATCAACTTATGAAATCTTTGCAGTAATTATTGATTCTCTTAATAAATATAGATTTAAGGACATAGCAAGTGCCTATTTAGGCTATAAAGAGAAGTGTTGTAAATAATAGAAAATATCATAAAAGAAGAGGTTGTAAATTATAAAGTACCATTATATAAAGTGTTTTATGATTTACAACTTATTTTTTTGCTAATAATAATTAATGAGGAGGTGTAAGTAATGAAAGTAGTTAAAAAGGATGGAAGTATTGAATCATTTGATGCTAATAAAATTGCAAATAGCATATTGAATGCAACCAGGGATAAGAAAGCATTATTAAATGAATCTGATATTAAAATAATTATAGAAGATGTAATTGATAGAATAAAAAAGTTTAGGGGAGAAAATGATAGCACTTCAAGCTATGAAATAACAGGTGTAGTTATTAGTATGTTAGATAGAGATGGATTTGATGATGTTATAAGTTCATTTATAGGATATAAAAAGGAGTAATTTTATATCATACATACACCATGTACAAAGTTCTGTTTTATGTTATAATAAAACAGAATTTTGTATTAAGGAATGGTGAAGGAATTTATGTATAAATTAATAGCAATAGATATGGATGGGACTTTACTTAAAAATGATAAATCTGTTTCAGATAGAACTAAGAAAGCTATAAAAGAAGCTCAAGAAAAAGGTGTTAATGTTGTAATTGCTACAGGAAGACCAATTGATGGTGTTACAAGATATTTAGAAGAGCTTGATATGCTTGGAGAAAATGATTATGTTTTAAGTTATAATGGTGGATTAGTTTTAAAGGCAAAATCTAGAGAAGTTATATCAAAAACAGTATTAAGTGGTTCTGACTTACATTATTTACATAAACTAAGTAAGGATTTAGGTGTTAATATTCATGCTTTTTCTGAAGTACATGGATTAATAACTCCTAAAAATAGTAAATACACAGAAGTTGAAGCAAATATAAATGGTATTAACATAGGAATTAATGATTATTCTGAAATTGAAGATGATCATAGTATAGTAAAGGTAATGATGATTGATGAGCCAGAAGTGTTACAAAAGGCTGTAGATAATTTACCAAAAGAAGTATATGAAAAGTATACAGTAGTAAGAAGCACACCTTATTTCTTAGAATTTTTAAATAAAGCAGTTAATAAAGGAACAGGTGTTGAATTATTAGCTAAGCATTTAGGGGTTAAACAAGAAGAAGTTATGACTTTTGGAGATGCTGAAAATGATCTTGATATGATTGTTTATGCTGGAATGGGAGTAGCAATGGCTAATGCATTTGATGAGGTAAAGAAAGCTGCAAATTATATTACTGATTCAAATGAAGATGATGGAGTTGCTAAGGCTATAGAAAAGTTTGTTCTTTAATAGGTAGTAAAAAGAACTTTAATAAATAATAAAAGAAGGACTTGCCCTTAATTAGGACAAGTCCTTTAGCATTAATTAGTATTTGATTGGTATTAGATAGCCAACCAAAATAAGTAGTATATCCCAAATGAAAATTCCTATTGAAGAATACAAAAGGAAATCCCTTAGCTTTACTTTAAATATACCAGCAACAAGAGAAATCCAACTTCTTATGGAAGGAATTAAGCGCCCAAATAAACAAATTTTCGTTCCATATTTATTAGACATATTCATTGCTTTATCAAAACATTTTTGTAGTTTAGGAAATTTATTATAAAGATAATCATATATTTTACTTCCAAACTTATAAGATATAAAATAAAAAACAATATTTCCTAAAATAGATGCAAAGATAGTTAAAAGTAATATTTTTATAATGCTTAAATTATTTAAACTTATTAATATTCCTATGGCAGGCAATATTATAGTAGATGGTATACCAGTTAAATTCAGTGATTCTAGAAACATTATTATAAATATAATATAGATGTTATGGCTACTTAATACTGAAATCATTTCCTTTATATCCATTTTGTTATACCTCTTAAATCAAAATTTTAAGAATATTATAACACAAAACTATTCTGCAACAGGGATAAAGTTAAAGCTTCTTACATCAAATAATCCTTTATCAGTGATTTTGATTTCAGGAATAACAGGTAAAGATAAAAATGATAGTGTTAAAAATGGATTAAATGTAATTGTAGGTGCTAGTATTTTAACTGCATCATGAAGTTTAGTTAAATCAGATATTACTTCTTCACATGCACGAGAAGTAATAATTCCACCTATTTCTAGAGATACAGAAGCAAGAGTTTTTCCATCTTTAACAACTATGATTCCGCCATTAATTCTTTTTAGTTCTTCTGCTGCATATATCATATCAGCATCATTAGTTCCACAAATAATCATATTATGAGAATCATGTGCTATAGTTGTAGCTATTGCACCAGATTTTAAATCTAATCCTTTTAAAATTCCTAATCCAATATTTCCGGTATTTTTATGACGTTCAATAACCGTAATTTTTAATAAATTGTCTTTTGTTGTACAACTTGTGAATTCATCTTTAAGGTTTAAGTCTTCTATATTAATTTTTAAATGATTGCTTTCTAATTTATTTGGTATTAATTCTATAACATTTAAGATAGATTTATTTTTTATATCTATTTTTAAGCTATCTTTAGTTAGTTTAGGTAAATTAATTGAATTATTTAATGTTGGAGCTGAGTATAAATCAGCTATATCAATAACTAATTTGTTATCTTTCACTATCAATTTACCATTTTTATAAACAGAATTAATTTTGAATTCTTCTAGATTATCAAGAATAATAAAATCTGCAATATATGAAGGAGCTATAGCACCTTTATTTTTTAAGTTGTAGCATTCAGCTGCATTTAATGTAGCCATTTGAATTGCAATTTCAGGAGCAAGTCCATTTTTAATACACATTTTAATTGATGTATCTATACTGCCATTTTTAGATAAATCATCAATATGCTTATCATCAGTACATAGGCAAAGACGTCTGCTATTAAAGATTGATGCACCTTTTATTAAATCATTTAAGTTTTTAGCAACAGTTCCTTCTCTCATAAGTACATAAATCCCACGTCTTACTCTATCAACTAATTCTTCATAGGTAGCACATTCATGGTCTGTTTTTATATTTGCTGTAGAATAAACATTGACTGAATGAGAATTTAATCCTGCACCGTGTCCATCAATAATACCATTATTTGAAATTGCATCGAAAAGTTTATTTATCATATCATAATTACAATTTGATACAGAGGGATAGTCCATTACTTCAGCTAGACCTAAAACTTTTGAATCACTATAGTAATTTTTTAAGTCTTCACTATTTAATACTGCACCAGAATTTTCAAATGGTGTAGAAGGTACACAAGAAGGAAGCATAAAATAAAAATCAAATGGAAGGTTTTTTGAGGAGTTAATCATAAATTCGATTCCAGCTTGTCCAATAACATTTGCTATCTCATGAGGATCTGCTATCAGCGAAGTTACTCCGTGTAATAATGCAGTTTTAGAATACTCTCTAGGAGTAAGCATTGATGATTCTATATGAGCATGAGAATCAATTAAGCTTGGACAAATAAACTTACCAGTTCCATCAATTTCTTCTTTTCCAGAATATTCACCAAGGCCAACAATGTATCCATTTTTTATAGCTACATCGCAAATAAAAGAGTTGCATTGAAATACATCAACTACAGAAATGTTTTTAACAACTAAGTCACAAGGAATAGCTTTATTAGCTGCTTTAATATTATCAATAAGAATTTCTTTATTCATTAATTAATCCACCTTTTCTAATAATACATTAACCTTCGTGGATTTTACTTCATAGTTAATATCATTTACGGTGATATAGTAGAGACGCCCAAACCATATTTTTAGGCTTATACGAAGGTTATTTTGATCATTATATGACTATAATTTTTTCATGTCAAAGGAAAAATTGTGGAAATTTGAAATCAACAAAGATTAATATTAATAATAAATATTCTAAAATTGGTAAAAATATGATTTAATATCTATGTAAGGAGGGGGAGGCTATGCCAATAAAAATTCCAAGAGATTTACCTGCATTTAAGGTTTTATCTGATGAAAATATATTTGTAATGAATAATGAGAGAGCTGGAAAACAGGATATTAGACCATTAAAGATTGCAATTTTAAATTTAATGCCTAAAAAGATTCAAACAGAAAATCAATTACTTAGGTATTTATCTAATACACCACTTCAAGTAGAAATTAAATTATTGCAAACTGAAAGTTATAGATCTACTCATACATCTCTTGAACATATGGAAAAGTTTTATAGTTTCTTTAATGATATAAAAGATGAGAGGTTTGATGGATTAGTAATAACAGGGGCACCAGTTGAGCAATTGGAATTTGAAGATGTAATGTATTGGGAAGAGTTAAAGGAAATAATGGAATGGGGCAAGAGTAATGTATTTTCTACTCTACATATTTGTTGGGGAGCTCAAGCTGGATTAAATTATCATTACGGTATTCCTAAGTATCAATTAGAAAAGAAAATGTTTGGTGTCTTTAAACATTATATAAATAATAAAAATGCTGATCTTACAAGAGGTTTAGATGATATGTTTTATGCACCACATTCTAGACATACAGAGGTGAAAAGAGAAGATATAGAAAAAATCTCTGAATTAGAAATATTATCTGAATCAGAAGAAGCAGGTATCTTTATTGTAGCAAATAAAAGTAGAAGACAAGTGTTTATTACAGGACATTTAGAGTATGAGAGAAATACTTTAAGTGATGAGTATTTTAGAGATTTTAATAAAGGTTTAGATATTGAAATTCCAAGAAACTATTTTCCAAATGATAATACATCACTTACACCAATGGTTACTTGGAGAGGTAGTGCAAATATAGTATTTAGTAATTGGCTTAATTACTGTGTTTATCAAAACACTCCATATGATTTGGAAAAATTATAGTTTTTTTACTTAAAAGATTAATATAAAATTACAATTATTTTTAGATGCGTTGAAAAGACAAAAGGTAAACTTTTGTCTTTTTATTTTAATAAAATTTTAAATTTTTTTATGTGAAATAATCAGCTTTAAGAAAGTCAGAATCAAAAAAGCATATCTCAAGATAAATTTCAAGTCGTGTTTTATAAAAAAATATGTAGTATAATGAAAAATGTTGTAAGGGTTAATGTATAAAAAAACAAATAAGGTTAATTAAGGAATATATAAAATAACGAGAAAATCGAAGTGCTTATAAGTATAAATACGAAAAATCTAAAAATATAACAACAACTATATATTGTATTTGTTTTAAAAAGGTAGTACAATATGTTGTGTATTTAAGAGGCGAAGTATTAATATAAGCACTATTTTTATGTGATTTTATATTGCATAATTTAAATATACTTAAGTTTAGGGAGTGGTATTATTGAAAGTAATTAAAAGGGACGGAAGTACAGTAGAGTTCGATAAGAGTAAGATTAGAGAAGCTATTTGTAAGTCTATGAAAAATGGTAGCGGGATATTTTTAGGTGATATCGCTAGATTAATAGCAAATGATGCTGAAAAATATTTTAGCAAGCAAGAGGAAATAGCTACAATATACAAAATAGAAAAATATGTATATGATAGATTAGTTCATTATGGTCAAGCTGAAACAGCAAGAGCATATGAAGGATATAGAGCTGTACAAGAATTTAAGAGAAATACTAATACTACAGATGACAGTATATTAGAGTTGCTAAGTAAGAGAAATGAAGATGTAATGAAAGAAAATTCTAACAAGAATCCTGTTGTTTCTGCAACTCAAAGAGATTTAATTGCAGGGGAAGTATCTAAGGATATTGCTAGAAGAAAGTTAATTCCTGCTCATATAGTGCAAGCGCATGATGAAGGAGCAATTCACTGGCATGATATGGATTATACTATATCACCAATGTTTAACTGTTGTTTAATAAACTTAGAAGATATGTTTACGAACGGTACAGTAATAAATGAAAAATTGGTTGAAGAGCCTAAAAGCTTTGGAACTGCATGTACAGTTGCAACACAAATAATAGCTCAAGTTTCATCTAATCAATATGGTGGACAAAGTATAACAATTAAGCATTTAGCTAAATATCTTAAGGTTACAGAAGAAAAATCATATAAACACTATATGGAAATGCTTAATGATGAGGTTCTTGCTACAAAGTTAGCTAAAGATGCAAAAATGAAGGAACTTAAAGATGGAGTTCAAACGATAAGATATCAATTATCTACATTACAAACGACGAATGGACAGGCTCCTTTTTCCACTATTTATCTGGAAATAGAAGAAGGTCATCCTTATGAAGAAGAGATGGCTATGATTTGTGAAGAAATGATAAGACAAAGACTTGAAGGGATGAAAAACTATAAGGGTCAAGAAATTGGAGAAGCATTCCCTAAGTTAGTTTACTTATTAGATGAGCATAATTGCCTTGAAGGCGGTAAATATGATTATATAACTAAGCTTGCAGCTAAATGTACAGCTAAAAGATTAGTGCCAGATTATCAAAGTGCTAAGATAATGAGAGAAAATTATGAAGGAAACACTTTCCCTCCTATGGGTAAAACTATTGCCCATATAAAACCTTGTGAACCATTAAAAATGGGTGTGTAATTTACTTTATATTTTAAAGTAGCAATAGGAAATGATTGCATAAAATTATGCTAACTGGGGAATCTAAGTCTTATATAGATATGACAATCCAGTGCCAAGCTAAATAATTTTTGGAGGTCCTCATGATAATATATAAGATAACTTGTATAGTCAATAACAAAGTTTATATAGGGCAAACTAGTGAAACTTTAAAGCAACGTTTTAGTAGACATATGGGGTACCAAAAAGAAGAACATGATACTAAATTTTATAGAGCAGTAAGGAAATATGGAAGAGATAAATTCTATAAAAGAATTACAGAGATACCATGGTAATAGCTAGGTGTAAAGGTAAAACTAAATCACCGTATAAAGGCTATAATTTTAAGTATTATGAAGATTATTTAGAAGGTCAATCGACTATCGAAAGTATAGCTAAAGAGAAAAACTTTAGTGAATAAACGAGTAGAGTACAAGTGAATTAAGTCATTTGGAAGTGCAAGGCTTCTAGTGTGTGGTAAAAATGCACTAGTTGAAGATATAGTCAGAGTGAGTAACCAGTATAGAAATATACATCTCGCTTGTGTAGATCACATCTATCTCCTAAAAAGGTAAATGGAGAATATAAGTGGTATGGAAGATTTAACCAAGGGGTAGTTAGTTTGAATTTACCACAAATTGCAATTATAGCTGATAAAGATATGGAAATGTTTTGGGAAATGTTAGATCAAAGATTAGATCTTTGTAAAGATGCATTAATAACAAGACATAAGATGTTACTTGGAGTAACTTCAGATTCAAGTCCAATACATTGGCAACATGGAGCTATAGCAAGACTTAAAAAAGGTGAAAAGATAGATAAACTATTAAAAAATGGTTATTCAACTCTTTCACTTGGATATGTTGGTATAGCGGAAATGGTTCAAGCAATGCTTGGAGTAAGCCATACTTCTGAAGAGGGAGAAAAGTTTGCTTTAGAAGTAATGAATCATATGAAAGAAAAATGTGAAGAATGGAAGGCTGAAACAGGTCTTGGATTTGGATTATATGGAACGCCAGCAGAAAGCTTAATATACAGATTCTGTAGAATAGATAAAGCTAGATTTGGTGAAATATCTAATGTAACTGATAGATTATATTATACAAATTCATATCATGTACATGTTTGTGAAGAAATAGATGCATTTAGTAAGTTAAAGTTTGAATCACAGTTCCACTCAATAAGTAGTGGAGGATGTATTTCTTATATAGAAGTACCAGATATGAATAAAAATGTTGAAGCTGTTGAAGAGATAATCAATTTTATATATCACAACATTCAATATGCAGAAATCAATACTAAATCTGATGTTTGTTTCAAATGTGGATTTAATGGTGAAATGCAATTAGATAAAGAAAGTTTAACTTGGCATTGCCCATCATGTGGAAATGATGATGAAAGCGAATTACAAGTTATGAGAAGAACTTGTGGATATATAGGAAGTTCTTATTGGAACAAGGGAAGAACAGCAGAAATTGGAGATAGAGTTCTTCATTTATAAAAAATGAGAGGGTTACCTCTCATTTTTTGCATAATATATAATTGGACAGGAGTGAAAGTATGAATTATGCAAAAATAAGAAAATTAGATGTTACAAATGGGCCAGGTATACGTACTACACTCTTTGTAAGTGGATGTACTCATAATTGCGAAGGGTGTTTTAATAAAGAGCAACAAGATTTTAATTATGGAAATAAGTTTACTAAAGAAACAGAAGATGAATTTATTCAATTAACTAAAAATAAACAAATAAAAGGTGTAAATATATTGGGTGGAGAACCAATGCAACAAATAATGGATGATACATTACTTAATCTATTAAAAAGAATAAAATTAGAGACAGATAAACCAATATGGCTATGGTCAGGTTATACTTTTGAAGAAATAGTTAATAATCCAAAAAGATTAGAAATACTAAGGGAAGTAGATGTTTTAATAGATGGAAAGTTTCAAGCAGATAAAAGAGATATAATGCTTAAATATAGAGGATCATCAAATCAAAGAGTTATAGATGTTAAAAAATCATTAGAGCAAGGCAATATAGTTGAAATATTGTAAAAATTTAATTAGCAAAATTAATCACAATAATAGTTATAAGGAAAAAGTTCTTTAGTAGCTGTTATTGTGATTTTTTTGAAAATATATAAAAAAAGTTGATTAAATATATTAAAAGAAGTTCAAATTAATTATACTAATAACATGGTAAGTTTTATAAAGAAAGGACTTGAGAAATATGGGGAAATTAAAAAAGTATATTTTTGTTCTATTTCTAATGATGAGTACGGTATTCATATTAATTGGATGTGGAGAGATAAAGCTAAGTAGTGATACTTCTATTAATATAGATGGGACTAGTGATACAAAAATAAAAATATATTATGATGATACTATAAATAAGTTGGTAGATAATGATTTGTTATCTAAAGTTATTGATGAAGTTAAAGATGATATGCCTGATAAAATACACTTTGGAGAAATAACTAAATCAAAGGAAGGAGACTTAAATACAGAAGAAATTAATATATCAACTGATAAAGTTGAAATTAATGAAGTATCAAATTTAAGCAATAATTATTTTAGTATAATTGAAGAAAAGGATAAAGGACTTTTTACTAACGAATATAAAGTAACACTTAAGCTTAATGATAGTGCAATAGATATTATTAGTGATTATATAAATAGCAATATAAATAATAATATAGGATTAAATTTGGGGAATTTAGTGAATAGAAATATATCTAACTTAATAGGTGATGTTCCAGTAGATTTATCAATATCTACGCCAGTTAAAATAGTAGATACTAATTCCAATGAAATAGTAAATGATAAGACTATAAAGTATTACTACACTATTAATGATTTAAATGAAAATAATAGTATAATGATAGGAATTAAAGTTCCTAATATACAAAATATAGTAATTATGTTGGTGATAATTGTTTTAATAATAATAGTAGCAATTATCTATTATATTAAAAGAAGAAAAAAATAAAATTTGTTAATTTTTATGCTATATTAATATGGTTTTTTATAAAATAATATAGAAATAATTCCAAGATTATTATAAACTATTTGTGAATATTTTTAGATAATAATCGGGGGATTAAATATGGAAGGTACAAAAGTAAAAAAGATTAAGCAGTATGGAATTATTATTATAGGGGCATTCTTATTTTGTTTAGGAGTTAATTTGTTTATATCTCCATTAGGGCTATATAATGGTGGGGTAGTAGGTATATCTCAAATAATTAGAACTATTATAGTAGATTATTTTCCAAGTGTAAAAAACTTTGAAATAGCAGGTATAATTAACTTTATTATTAATATACCATTATTACTTATAGCTTATAAAAGCATATCTAAGAAGTTTTTTATAAGAACTGTAGTAAGTGTAATATCGCAGACTATTTTCTTTACAGTAATTACAATTCCAAGTACAGCTATTATAGATGATCCGTTAGCAGCATGTCTTATTGGAGGAATCATTACAGGTGCAGGAATAGGAATTACATTAAAAGCCGGAGGCTCTGGGGGAGGAATAGATATACTAGGGGTATACTTTACTAAAAAATATAAAAACTTCAGTGTTGGAAAGTTAGGTATAATAATAAATGCTATAATTTATGGAATATGTGCAATTTTATTTGAACTACCTACAGCAATATATTCAGTTATTTATACGACATTCTTCTCAATGATAGTTGATAAAATACATTATCAAAATATAAATACTACGGCAATGATTTTCACAAAGATGGAAAATATAGAATGTGGTATAATGAAAGAGATGGGAAGAGGTGTAACTTGTTGGAATGGACAAGGCGCATATACTGGTGAAGAAAGCAAGATACTAGTAACTGTAATTTCTAAGTATGAAATAAATCAATTAAAAAGAATAGTTTTAGAAAAAGATCCTAAGGCATTTATTATATTTAATGAAGGCTTAAATGTTACAGGGAATTTTGAAAAAAGACTTTAAAAACATATAAATAAACAAAGGAGTTATTTACGTATTTTGTAAATAACTCCTCTGTTTATTTAAGGATTTATATTAATTTATTTTTAAAATAAAAGTATACATAAGTAATTACAAATATGAATATAGTATAATACCTCAGTATAATAAACTTTAATTTATATGGCCAGATAAGAATATTACATAATTAATTTAGGGTTAATGGTAAAATAAGAGGATAACTTTATTTAGACTATGTAAATTATAATATTTATTATATTGGATAATTAAAAATTAGATAGATTAATTAATATAAATATTGTAAATTAACAATAAGGTGGAATCTGTTAAGTTGATATGAAAAAATAGCTTGATTTTTCATAGAATTGCTCGCTCTTTGAAAATTATATAAGTTTG
>NZ_JAASHD010000060.1:0-14310 GCF_019734375.1 Clostridium sp. K04 | reverse complement strand
ATACTGTGTTAAATTTTACCTAGTATTATACATAGAAATATTGGTCACTCTGTACATTCTTATCTTAGCATTTATAAATATGCAGACGGAAAATGCTGTAACTTTGCCAACAGCAGAAAAGACCTGCTGGACTGGCTGAAACTTTTGAAAGATGAAAAGATTGTGGATATCCGCAAGATATACAAAAGCGGAGTTACCGATTCTGTCATGGATAACTACCGCAAGTATCTGAAACAGTGAAGGGCGGTGGACAGTCATGAGAATTGTAAAAATCATTGTGAAAGTGATTCTTCTGCCAGTGCGGATATGCCTGACAGTCGTACAACTGATGGTCATGTTTGTTACATGGCTGTACGCAACTGTATTCCATATCCTGTCGGGAATTATCTGCATCACAGCAATATTAAGTTATGGATTTGGGCAGGAGACATGTAAAGGAGTGTTCCAAATGCTTCTTGTAGGTTTTGCACTTTATATCCTGCCTGTCCTTTCCGGCTGGGCGGTCGTGTGGCTGGAAACAATCAAGATTAGTTTAAAAGGAGATTAAGCAGATGGAAGTAACAGAGAAAATGAGAGAGTTTATGAATGACTTGATCGGGGAAAGAATGGAACAGGTTTATCAGGAAAATGATGGAAAGCAGTATGATCCGTTCAATGAAAAACTGGAATTGAAACTACAAAAGGTACTTCGGAAGATGCCAAAGAAACAGGAGAAGGTTCTGTTTGATTACCTGACAGACACATCAAATAAATGCAGTGACCTGAATGAATTTTATTACCGTATGGGACTGAGAGACGGCTTAAAACTGAAAGAAGCAATGCAGGCTATGTTAGATGCTTTGACAGAATAAGGCGTGTGAAAGGAATGGTGGTCATGAATGAAAATGACAAAAGAAATTGAAGATTTCATCAACCTGACGATAACCGAACACATGGGAAAATCGTATACGGACTGGAAATTGAAACAGCAGACAGAAGTGGAACCAGATGAAGTTGAGGAAGCCTACAAGAAGGTGATCGAAACTCTGACACCGGAGCAGGAAGAAGCATTAAAGCAGCTTGGCTTTGAACTGCCACAGCCGGACAAAGCACGATCCCGGACAAACAACCGGAAGATGGTTTTTGATTCTGCCTGCCGGGTGATGTTTCTGGATATCTGCAAACGTCATGGACTGGAACTGGATGAAGAACCGTCCTATGGAGGAAGGCAGTATTTGGAGAAACAGGATTACATCCGCATGAAGCAGAAAGAAGAAATTGCAGAACAACAGGAAACGATTGAACAGCAGATTGATATAGTCAATGCCAACCGTCTGGACATTGCAAAACAGAGGATCATGGTTCGTGGGAATGAACAGAAAATACAGGAACAGGAAGAAAAGCTGGTTCAGCAGGAGAGGGAATTTAAAGAAAAATTCATTTCCAATTCTGACCGGATCATGAGTCAGGGCGAGTTGATTGAAGAACAGAAACAGGAACTGCAACAGCTGACTATCCGTATTGAAGATGTGGAAACGCTGCTTGATGAAGTATCCAGTGAAGCATACGACAAGGCAGTGGAGAAGGTTGCAAGGGAAGCGGTACTGGCTACCCGGAAGGATGATATTTATCTGGCAGAAGATTCCAAAAAGTGGATTCAGAGTCCGGAACGAAAGGCATCCCGGAAAGAAAAAGAGTATGCGGTAAAAAGGCTGGATGGTCTGATCCGGAAGATTGAAAATGCGATGGAAAAGGCAGTTGGAAAAATCGTCCGTCAGTTAAAACAGCCAGAGAAAAAGAAAGCAGTTGTAGAAGAAATTAAAAAAGAAGTGAAGCCTTCCATTCGGGAAAAGCTTGCATTGAATGTAGCAAAACTTGAAAGAGAAGAAGCTGAGAGAAAGCAACTGAATAAAGGAAAATAACGTTCCAGTGATTTGGAGATATAGGGCATTTTGTTGATTCCGAGAGGACAGGACAAAATGCCTTTTTATTTTGATTGAAAAACTACTTCCCATAATTGGGAAAAAGTCAGAGACAGAAAGGAGAACAGGATGGGACTATTTGATGAAGTGAAGCAGAACGTGACTGTCCGGCAGGCTGCAGAAATGTATGGATTAAAGCCGAACAGGAGTGGACTGATCCGCTGTATTTTCCATAATGATAAATCACCCAGTATGAAAGTTGACCGGAGATATTACTGCTTCGGATGTGGCTGCACCGGGGATGCGATAGATTTTACGGCACAGTTATTTGGGCTTGGATTAAAAGAAGCAGCACAGAAGCTGGCTGATGATTTTGGAATTGCTTATGCCGACTGGAACGATGGTTTTAAGAGAAAGCCGATACCCATGAAGAAGCCGGAATCAACACCGGAAGAAAAATGGCAGTCAGAGTTCCTGCGGTGTCTGAGGGCATATCTGGATTACCGGAGTCTGCTGTTGGACTGGAAAGTGCAGTATGCACCGAAGAACAAGGAAGAAGAATGGGACAAACGGTTTATGACCGCATTAAGGGAACTGTCCACAGTGGAGTATTATCTGGATATTCTGCTGTTTGGAGACCAGGCAGAGAAAGAAGCACTGGTCAATGAAAAGAGAAAGGAGGTAGAGAGGATTGAGCAATACAAAGATAAAGGAGATTGTGACAAAGGAGCAGAAAGATGCCATAAAAGAAATGTTAAAAACCGTGGACCAGAAAGAGATTAAAAAAGTCCGGGATATGCTTGAGCTGACACAGAAAGGAACGGTCAAAGCAACCGTGGATAATTATATACTTGTACTGAGATATGATCCGTATATCCGGGAGAGCCTGAAATACAACAAGCTGACCGGACGGATTGATATTGTAAAGATCCTCTGGTGGAACGATGAGATCTGCAAGCTGGATGATGATGCCAGAACGTATTATTATTATTTTTTTGAACGATATTACAGCCTTTGCAGTGAAAACTGTATGGATAAAGCAATGAGGATGGAAGCAAAAAGCCGGGCTTACCACCCGATCTGCGAATATCTGGAAGAATTGGAATGGGACGGTCAGGAACGGATTCGATATGTCCTGCAACGGTATATGGGAGCAGATGCTTCGGACTTTGTGTATGAGGTAATGAAGCATTTCCTTATGGAAGCGTTGAGCAGGATCTACCGTCCCGGATGCAAAGCGGATGAAATGCTCTGTCTGGTCGGTCAGCAGGGAGCCGGAAAATCAACTTTTTTTCGCTTCCTTGCCTTAAAGGATGACTGGTTTTCCGATGACTTACGCAATCTTGGCGACAATAAAGTCTATGAATACCTTCGGGGACACTGGATCATAGAAATGCCGGAGATGATCGCTACGATCAGTGCAAAGAACAATGAAGAAATCAAATCATTCCTGACCAGACAGAAAGATTCTTACCGTGATCCCTATGCAGTCTATGGGGAAGATCGGAAGCGTCAGTGTATCTTCGCCGGATCAACGAACACACGGCAGTTTATTCCTTTTGACCGTACCGGGGCAAGACGTTTCCTGCCGATTGCCATAGACAGCAGTAAGGCAGAGAAACATATCCTAGATGATGAGGAAGAAGCCAGAGCATATTTTGACCAGCTGTGGGCAGAAGCGATGGTGATCTACTGGACAACGGAGAATAAAAACAGTCTGTTGAAATTCTCAAAAGAGATGGAGAAAGAGATTGAGGAATACCGGAAACAGTTCACGCAGGAAGATACCATGGCTGGAACGATTCAGGGATGGCTGGATGCCTACAAAGGAACTCATGTATGCTCGGTGCAGATCTGGAAAGAAGCATTTGACCATTTTGACCGGGAACCAAAGAAATTTGAAACCAATGAGATCTGTTCAATCATGGATACCCAGATCACAGGCTGGAAGAGAGCCGGGATTCACAGATTTGAAAAGCAAGGTTATGGCAGACAGCGGAGCTGGATTCGGGAAGGAACAGAGGATGAGAATGTCAACGAACCGGATAAAGATGGATTTACGAAGCTGACAAAGGCAGAGCAGCTGGAACTTCCATTTGACCTGCCCGACAGAGAGAAAGGCTGATTTTGGCACCGTAAGGCTGTCGATTTATCCGAAAATTCACCGCTTGTTGACAATCTTGTTGACAGCCGAAACCCTTATATTTACTGGTGATTTTGATATTTTTACCAGTTGTCAACAAAGATATTCAAAAAACTTTAGGGATGTATTTGGAAGATAGAAAAAAACATCCATAAGAAGTTTGAAACTCCATGTTGACAATTACGTTGACAGTTTACAGATAAACTTCCGGCAGAGACAATACGAACCTCTCTCTGTCGGGCATATAACAGAAAGGAATTTGATGATTGTGGAAAAAATGATGAATACAGCGACACAGGGACACACTTTTACAAAGAAAATCGGACAGACGGTATATGTTGTCCGTTATCACTTTAATGAGGGCGCAAAAGAAACCATGCAGGAGAAGATTAACCGGATGCTGGTGACAGAAGCGAGCAGAATGGAAGTGTAATGAAAATATATAGATGCAACTGTAGAAGAAGTGTGATATTATGTGAGTAACAAATCGGTAGTTGTGGAGGTAATTATCAATGAGAAATATTTACGATAATAGTGAATTTTTTGCCGCATATGCGGAAATGGGAAGAAGCAAAGATGGTCTGAAAGCTGCTGGAGAGTGGCATCAGTTGCAACCGTTATTCCCTAAATTACAGGGAAAAAAAGTTTTGGATTTAGGATGTGGTTACGGTTGGCATTGCAAATATGCCGCACAAATGGGAGCTACTGAAATTCTTGGTATTGATAGTAGTCAAAAAATGATTGCAAAAGCAGTAGCTGATAACTCTGATGACAAAATCAAGTATAAAGTTTGCGGTGTTGAAGAATACATTTATCCTGAAAATACTTATGACCTAGTTGTTTCTAACCTGGTACTGCACTATATCGAAAATTTAGCTAATGTTTATCAAAAGGTGTATTGCACATTAAAAGTAGGTGGGTATTTCCTATTCAATATTGAACATCCGACTTTCACCGCAGGTGTTAATGAGGATTGGATTTATGATGAAAATGGGAAACCTAAATATTGGCCAATCGACAATTACTATTACACAGGCGAAAGAGAAACCAATTTTCTTGGTCAACGAGTAATTAAACAGCACCACACATTAACGCAGATATTGAATCCACTTATAAAATGTGGTTTTCAAATTGAGGCTATTGAGGAAGCAATGCCTCCGGCAGATATGATGGGTATGCCGGGAATGTGTAATGAAATGCGTAGACCTATGATGTTGTTGGTTAAGGTTAAAAAGGTTTAATAAACAACTTTCAGTTTGTCGAACTCAAAAATATTATTAAATGAAAAGGTAGAGTGTATAGAGAAATCTATATGCTCTATTTTTTTGCCCATTTAAAAAAAAGTGATTAAAAAACTATTGACATTTTGTTTCAGGATTAATAAGTTTATATTTTCAATATGGAAGATATCTTTTAATAAGTTCATCAAGAGAAGGAAGTCAACCAGCAAACTTACAAGGAATTTGGAATGAAGACTTAAGACCAGCTTGGAGTAGCAATTATACAGTAAATATTAATACAGAAATGAATTATTGGGGAGCAGAAACTTGTAATTTATCAGAATGTCATAATCCGCTTTTTAATATGTTAAAAGATTTAAGTGTTACTGGAGCGAGTACTGCAAAAACAATGTTTAATTGTAATGGATGGACTACAAATCATAATGTTGATTTATGGAGATATTCAAGTACAGTACAGGGAAGTAGTGAATGGGGATTTTGGCCTATGGGTGGAGCATGGATGTGTCAACATCTTTGGGAACACTATGATTTTACAAGAGATAAAAACTTCTTAAAAAATGAAGCCTATCCAATAATGAAGGGTGCAGCTATATTCTTATTAGATTACTTAATTGAAGATAAGGATGGAAACTTAGTAACATGTCCTTCAACATCACCTGAAAATAATTTCTTAGATAATGAAGGAAGAAAATGTTGTGCAAGTATGATGTCTACAATGGATATATCTATAATTAGAGATTTATTTAACAATTGTATAGCTGCTATTAATGTATTAAAAGTAGATAATGAATTTAAAGAAGAACTATAAAAAGAACTTGGAAGATTACCTAAATATAAAGTAAATAAATTTGGAGCAGTTCAAGAATGGTATAAGGATTTTGATGAATATGAGCCAGGCCATAGGCATATGTCACATTTATTTGCACTTTATCCAGGTAGAGAAATTTCAGAAAAAAATAATTTTGAATTACTTGAAGCTAGTAAAAAAACACTAGAACGAAGGTTGAATCAAGGTGGAGGACATACTGGTTGGAGTTGTGCATGGATAATTAATTTTTATGCTAGATTAAAAGAAGCTGAATTAGCAAATAAGTATTTGCATGTATTATTAAAGAATTTAACATTTATGAATTTATTTTGTGTACATCCTCCATTTCAAATTGATGGGAACTTTGGAGGAACAGCAGGGATAGCAGAAATGCTTATTCAAAGTCATACAGGTATTATAGAAATATTACCTGCTATTCCAAAGGCGTGGAGGTGTGGATATATAAAAGGGCTTAAGGCTAGAGGAGGATTTGTTATAGATTTTAAATGGGATAATAATGAGATAACAAAACTTTCTATAACATCAAAAGTTGGAGGTAAATGTAAAATAAAGTTTGGTAAAAAATATATTGGAACAATGATTAATGAGAGCATTGAAATAGATACTATAGCAGGTAAGAAATATAGATTATAATTAATGCTTAGCATAGTAGTAAAGGCAGAGCTCATAAAAATGATACTCTGCCTTTAGCTATATGTTTAAGAAAAGTGGGATTACATGTGATTATTAAAGTATTATCTATTTATAGTTTACTATACTAGAGTAATAAAAAATACTGCAATAATTCTATCAATAATACTAGTATTATTAGTGATAAAAATTAATAAGAGTATTATAAATTTAATATTGTATACAATTACAAAGAAAAATGTGGTATATTGTATTTATAGGTAAAAATGTAATTTAAGTGGGTATTTGAGAAATGAGAATAATAGAAAATGTAATAAATAATATGAAAATAAGGAGTAAGTTAATTATTTCTTATTTGTTAATAGTAATAGTAACTGTAGTAATTATTGGTGGATACCTAACATCTCGAATGAATAATATAGTAGTACAAAATGCAATTAGTGAGGGGAGATATAATAATAAAACTATTAAAAGTAGAATGGAGGAAGCATTAAAATTAGCAATCAATACTTCAGATATGATTTACCAAGATGATAATATTCATGCACTAGTTACAGAAAATTATAATAATTATGGAGATGTAGTAACAGCATATTCTAGTTTTAATGTATTAAATGATTATTTAGTATACTATAACGATTTTAATAGCATAAAGCTTTATGTAGATAATGAAACACTATTAAATGGGTCTAATATTATAAAAGTTGATGATGAAATAAGAGAAAGTGAATGGTATAAAAATGCAATTGATGGAAAATGAAAGAATTAAAATTTTTTATGGTGAAAAATATGGTATACACGTATTTAGCGAGTTAAATATTGGGACAAAGGTTGTATTAATATTACCAGCTATTGAGGGGGAAGAGAATAAATGTTAAAAGTTTTAATTGCAGATGATGAACCATATGTAAGAGAGGGGATTAAGAATATAGTTCCATGGGAAGAAGTTGGATTTTATGTTTGTGGTGAAGGTAGTGATGGAGATGATACATATAATAAAATATGTAAGCTAGATCCAGACTTAGTTTTAATAGATATTAAAATGCCCGGAAAGATTGGATTAGATGTAATTAAAGAAAGTATAGATAATGGATTTAAAGGTAAATTTGTAATTATTAGTGGTTATTCTGATTTTGAATATGCAAAGGTTGCAATTAAGTATGGAGTAAAGTCCTATTTATTAAAGCCTATAGATGAAGATGAGCTATATGATATAGCTGTTAATTTAAGAAATGAAATAGAAGAGGAAAAAAATAAATTAAGAAATATTGAAAAACAAAAAGACTACGTTAAAGAATATTCACTATCTCAACTTATGTTAGGAAAAAAGGTAGAGGATTATGAAGAACTTACAAATTCTTTAGATTACTCAAGTTATTCTGTAGCTTTGATATTAAATTATGATGAGAAAACAAAAAATGAAAATTTAATTGAACTTGAAAGTTGTATAAAACAAAAGTTAAGTAATTTAAATGGCATTGAGGTTTGTAAGGTTAAAGATAAGGTTGCAATATTATTTTGTGATGTTAATAGTAATCATTCATTTAATATATTAAATAGTATAAATAAAGAAATTAATAAGTGTTTAAAAGGAAGAATATTTGTAACAGTAGGACAAGAGGTTAGTAGCATAGATGATATTTTATTATCTTATAATACTGCTAATGAATTAATGAAATCTAGATTTTTATTTTTAAATGAGGAAATTTTAACTACTGAGAGAGTAAGAGAAATTAGTAAAAAAAGATTTTTACTTGAAGAGATGGATATTATAAATAAAATTTGTACTTATGTTGAAATTGGAGAATGTGGAAAGATTAAAGAATTGTTAAAAGGTTTGGCAGAACTTATTCAATCTAAGTTTTATACTGAAGATGAAATTAAAGTGTTAGTTACTAAAAATTGTTTAGAGTTTTATGATAAAATTAAAAGCGATTATGAAATAGATAAAAATTTAATTTTAGATAATGAGGTAATAATAAAGGAGATTTATAGTACTGAAAGTTTAAAAGAAATTATAGATATTTTAGAAAAAAGATTGATTAATGTTTCAAAGGTTATTTCTCTTAATTCTTCAGATAAGTCTATAAAGCGAATAGTTAAATATATTGAAAAGAATTATTATACGGATTTAAAATTAGAACTTTTGGCAGAAATATTTAATTATAATAGTGCATATTTAGGAAAGGTATTTAAAGGTCATACTGGTATGAGTTTTAATACTTATTTAGATAATATAAGAATAGAACAAGCTAAGAAATTACTTATGGAAGATAACATAAAAGTATATCAAGTTTGTGAAAAGGTTGGATATAAAAATATAGATTATTTCCATAGTAAATTTAAAAAATATGTAGGAGTAAGTCCTTTAAATTATAAGAAGCAGATTGAATTAGGAAAATTTAAAGAATTGGTTTAGAAAATAAATGGTAAGGTTTAGTTTATACCTTACCATTTATTTTTGTTTTTTATAAAGGTTAAAATGAATTGTTAATTTTTATTTATAAAATATATTCTTTCAAGATTTATTAATGAATTTCTTTTTTTGAAAATCTATTGCATGTAATAAAATAAGAAAGAAGTAATACTGTAATTGTAATTAATATTCCTAAAATAGTTAACAGTGTAGGGTTAAAAGTTATATTAATTTCAGCTAATATTTCTAGCAAAGAAGTAGAAAATACTATTGGAGCAATAGCAATAAACATTAGAACATATCTTCCATTTTCAAAGCCTAGTAAAAGAGTAGCAGGCATTAATATTGCTGTGAAAAATATACCTATACCCATAGTAACTAAAGGAATAACATATATAGGCATAGAAGAAACTAAATCATTTGTTCCTAATATATTTACAATTACAGATAGAATTGTAGATATTATTACCGCAATAACTGTGTTTAATAAGCAGTATATATATTTGGAAAAAATATATTCATTTGTCTTAACAGGTAACGAATATATTAAATAATTCATTTTGCTTCTTTCTTCATAAAAAGTAATTGTATAGGTAGCCATCATTAAATACATGGCACCGGCAAAAACAATCATAGTTGGTTGAACAGCAGCAAAAAATATTCCAAGTGCTAATATAATAAGTAAATTTTTCTTTATAGATAGTAATGAATTAAATTGAAGTTTTACTAAATTACTAATATTATTCATAAATTACTCCCTCCTAGTGTAATATAATAAAATATCTTCAAGAGTACATTTTTCATAAATTGCCTCATCACCAAAAAGTTCATAAGCTTTTTTTCTATCAGATATTAAACCTTCAAATCCAAAGGCGTATTCTTTTAATGAAATAAATTCATTCTTAATACTATTATCAATTAAATCTTTTTTGCTTTTTACAAGTGTATGATTATCTAAAATTTCATCCTTTTCACCTTTAAGAAGTATTTTTCCATTGTATATCATAACTATATAATCAGCAGATTTATCTAAATCTGTAGTTATATGAGTAGAGTAAAATACAGTCATATTATCCATTTCCATGTGGTCTTGCATAAGGTCTAAAAATTCATTTCTTATTATAGGATCTAAACTAGAGGTTGGTTCATCCATTATTAATAGTTTTGGATGATGAGATAAAGCCATTATAAGTTCAAATTGCTTTTTTTGTCCCTTAGATAAATCCTTATATTTCTTAGATTCATCTATTTTAAATTTATTTATATATTTTTTATATAACTCTTCATCCCAGTTAGAATAAAATTTAGATATTATTTTATGAAGATTAACTAATTTGCTTTCTTCTAAGAATCCAGATTCATCACCAACATAAGCAATATTTTCTTTTGTTTTAGTATCTTTATTGATATGGGAATTTAGTATTTTTATTTCGCCAGAATCAGGCTTAATCATTCCAAGTAAAGATTTAATTGTAGTAGTTTTACCAGAGCCATTTGGACCAATAAATCCAGTAATATATCCTTCTGGTATTTCAAGGTTATCTATAGTTAAAGAAAAATTCTTATAATTTTTTTGTAAATTACGAATTTCAATAGAATTCATATTTATACCTCCTCATAAATACTTTTTAAAATTTCAATACATTCATCAAGTGTTACCCCTAGAGCTTTAGCAGATATTATGACAGCCTCAAGTTTATCTTCCATTTCAGCCATGGCAGCTTCTCTTAACCTTTCAGAATTTGAACCGGAAACAAAAGTTCCTTTTCCAATAACTGTTTCAATAAAGCCTTCTTTTTCTAGTTCTTCATAAGCTCTTTTAGAGGTTATAATACTTACTTTAAGCTCTTTTGCTAATGATCTTATTGATGGAAGTGGATCTCCAGGTTTCAAATTTCCATTTAATATTTGATTTTTTATTTGAGTTTCTATTTGCTCATAAAGTGCAACTGGTGATGAATTGCTAATTAATATATCCAAGTGTTCACCTCCGTGTATAAGTGTATATATATATTATATACAGATAATATCAATTTGATGATTAATAGTCAATATGCTTTTAGAAAAAGATTATAAAATTAAAAGAGATTATTTTACTAAATAATTAATAAAATAATCTCTTAACTTTAAGTACCTTAGAATATATAAATTATGAAAAGGTTATATAGTTTAGTCATCACTGCAAACGCAAATTGAGTTTTGCAGCTCTATATATTCCTCTTTACTTAATGATTTAATATATTTATCAAAATGATCATCAGAACAAAAATAACCTATTTTATTTTCTATAAAACTTTTATCTAAATTTTTTTTGCAATATAAACAGCGTTTCATTTTATTTACCTCCAATATATGTTAGTGTGAAAAATTTAATTATATATTATTTGAATTTATGATTAAATAATGAAATATTTTTTCCAATGATTATGCATTTAGAATTAGCACCATGACCAATTTCTTCTGTCTTAGCAATTGGTAAATCAGGATTATCTATTATGCTTAGTACTAATTCTTCAATAGTAGGAGTTATATTATTTTCTTGCATTTTACTAAAGGTACCTAGTATTAGCCCTTGAATTTTATCAAAAACTCCCATTTGCTTAAGTTGATTTAAAAAGGCAGACATAAGTCCAGCTTCGCCACCCATACTTTCTAAAAGTAAAACCTTATCTGTAAAGTCAGGTATATATTTAGTACCCGCTAACTTTAAAAGACAACGAATATTTCCGCCAACAACAGTTCCTTCTATTTTTGAACCTTGAATAAATTTATAAGAAAACTTAAATAAATCATCTTCATTATTAAGTAAGCTATTAGTGAAGTTAGAAATTTGATTTTCACTATCTGAAGATATAAGATTTCTTATTTGATAAAGATAAACAGGGGTATTACTTTGAGAATAAATAGCATTTAAAACCGTAGTTAAATCACTATAACCAAAGAAAGGTTTAGGATTTTTAGATATGTAATCATAATCTAAATAATCTAAAACTTCGTTTGCAAGGTCACCACCAGAGATATCAAAGATAGCTTTTATTTCATTATTTCTATATAAATCCATAAAGGCTTTTCCCTTATCTTTAGCAGCACCATTAAATGGAGATGTAGTTTCATATATGTAGTTACTACAAATAGGATTTAAGCTTAACTTTTTTAAGAGTTCTAATAAATTATCAATTTTGAATTTATTAGCTATAGGTTGACCATTTGAACAAGCAACTATAGCAATTTTGTCATTTTTATTTAATATAGACATAATTTTTCCTCCATTATAAGAATTAATTTATATTATAGTAGCACTAGAAAGTGGAAACTTCAATTAAATTAAATGATTATAAATTAGTGTATATATGAAGTGCGGAATTAATGAGCTTTGCATTAATATAGTGTGTAAAATGAATTATTGGCCAATAAATTTAAAATTAATTAAAAACTTAGTTAATAACCTGCTCTTAACTTAATAATATATAAGGGGAGGTGTTTTAATGTGATAAAAGATATAGCTTTATATTTAGAGGACTTGAACTTGGTTTCTATAATTCTTAGACTTACAATGGCTGTGATCTTTGGAGGAATAATTGGGTATGGAAGAGAGAGAGAAAGAAGACCAGCAGGACTTAGGACTCATATACTAGTATCTATTGGAGCAACTCTTGCAATGATAACTAATATTTATATGTGTAAAATATATAATGGATATACTGATCCAACTAGACTTGGAGCACAAGTAATAAGTGGAATTGGTTTTTTAGGAGCTGGTACTATTATAGTTACTGGAAAGAATAAAGTAAGAGGGTTAACAACAGCAGCAGGACTTTGGGCATGTGCATGTATGGGACTAGCTATTGGGGCAGGATTTTATTCAGGAGCAATTATAGGATGTTTATTTATTTCTGCAGTTACAGTTGCTCTTGCTAATATTGATAAAAAAATTAATAGAAATTCAAGAAATATAACATTGTATATCTTAGTGAACTCAACTACAGCAGCATCAAGATTATTACAAGATATACAAAGTAAAAATGTAAAAATTAGTGATATAGAAATAAGTAATAACAATGTATCATCTAATGATTTAATAGGGATTTTACTTGGGCTTAAGATATCAAGAGAAGTATGTCATTATGATTTTATAGAGTCCATTACAAATAAAAATGAAGTTATTTTTCTTCAAGAAATAAATTAGAAAAATAATTAAATAAGTTAAAAAGTAAACATAATATTAAAGAAGTTTTTTATGATTATGAAGAATTACTTAAAAGTGATGTAGATACAGTGTATATAGCATTACCAAATAATCTTCATTTTGAATTTTCAAAGAAAGCTTTAGAATATAATAAAAATGTTATAGTTGAAAAACCAATAACATCAAATTATAAGGAAGCTAAAATATTAAATGATTTAGCAAGAGAAAAGAAGTTATTTCTTTTTGAAGCAATTACAACAGAATATTTACCTAATTACTTAAAGGTAAAAGAATTACTTCCCACATTAGGTGATATAAAAATAGTTCAATGTAATTACTCACAATATTCAAGTAGATATAATAGCTTTAAGGAAGGCACTATATTACCAGCTTTTGATCCTGAATTTTCTGGTGGAGCATTAATGGATTTAAATATTTATAATATTCATTATGTAATTGGATTATTTGGTAAACCTAAAAATGTTGAGTATTATCCTAATATAGAAAGGAAAATAGATACATCAGGAATTTTAATTTTAGATTATGAGAAGTTTAAGTGTGTTTGTGTTGGAGCTAAAGATTGTAAAGCGCCAATTGCAAATAACATTCAAGGAAGTAATGGATGTATATACATGGATACTCCAGTTAATGTTTGTGGGAATTTTAAGATTATAATGAATGATGGAAATACTACTTTGATTAATGAAAATAAGTATGATAATCGTATGGTTAGTGAATTTATAGAATTTATAAATGCTATTAAAAACCATGATTTAGATATGTGCTATAAAATGTTAGAACATAGTTTGATTGTAAGTGAAGTTCAAACTACTGCAAGAAAAAAAGCAGGAATAGTATTTAAAGCGGATATTAATTAATAATATAAAGGAGCTGTCGCAATAGCGGGTAAAAAAATCCGCTAGCGATAGCTCTTTTTCTATATTTTCAAAAAAATAATTGTACA